>DATEWS010000674.1:0-14798 GCA_035257785.1 Pyrinomonadaceae bacterium | reverse complement strand
GATCGAAAGTCGGCACGGTTTCCCGCGTGCCTTCGATGGGGCGGCCGAGCGGCTGATTGGGGAAATAAGCCGCGTTGAAAAGCTCTCCGAGCAGCTCGTCAGGCGTGTCCTCGACCATTTTCATCTCTTCGAGGATGACTTTTTGCTCGCGTTCGAGGTCTTCCTGGTCAAAACGCGGGTGCGAAACGAGATCCGCCAGTAAATCTATTGCCTGGGGGAGGGCGTGGTCCGCAACCTTTGTAGTAAAACCCGTCATCTCATGGGTCGTATAAGCATCCAGGTTCCCGCCCAGCCGATCAGTTTCAACGGCGATATCCCTCGCGCTTCGGAGCCGGGTGCCTTTGAAGACCGCATGCTCGATAAAGTGGCAAATGCCGTTTAATTCGGCCGATTCGTGACGAGACCCCCGGCGGACCCAGATCCCGGCAGTCACGGAGCGGAGCCCGGGCATGTGTTCGGTCAGGACGGCTATACCGTTCGGGAGTTTCGTGCTTTGAACTTCGTCAATCATCCGTTGGAGACCAAAAAGGGATCAAATTTATACCGAGGTTGAGAAGGGGAGTTGGCATCGTAGCACGGCCCTAAAAGCGGCGGCAAACTGGCCGTTTTTACGCCCATTTACTTGACATCCGTTCGGGCAGTGGCAGAAAATGACAGGCTGTTTATGGGTTCCGGTAAGTCTCCTCGTCTGAACCAGATTGGCCTGTCCACGGCTTCCAAAGGAACTTTGGTTGCGGAGGTCTTCGCATGAGAAGAGCATTTGGTTTTGGTTTGTCTCTGATCGCGCTGGTGTCATTCATAACCAGCGACGTAGTTGCCGCAGGCTCAAATAAATCACTCGCCACCATCACCGGAACAGTTCGCGACAATCGCGGTAACCCGCTCGCGGGCGCGCTCGTGTCGCTGGTTCGTGAAGGTGTGAAGACGGTTAAGGAAGCGAGGACTGACAAGCAAGGCAACTTCATCGCGCGAGTTCTTCCCGGCAGATATGGAATCAAAGCGATTGCCAACGGCTTCAGCGAAGTAGTCTTCACTCAGGTTGACGTGAAGGCCCAACAGGAACTGGTCTATCGCTTTAATCTCGAGCCGGTTGGTAACGGCAACACCTTGCCTGAACGTCGCCGCGATCGTGACGACGTGAAATGGACTCTGCGATCCGCGCAACAGCGACGCTCAGTTTTCCAGATACAGCAAGGCGAAGACGAGAGCATCAAGACTGCGACCCAGAGTGACACTGCTCAGAATGCTCCGATGGAAAGCGCGCCGGAGATTCCCACCGAAGCAACTTCAGACTCGAAAGTAAAACCACACGGCGTTCTCGAAACCTATTTCGCGAGCAATGCTTATGGCTCGTCGTATGTAGGTCTCAACTTCGCTGTTGCTACTCCGGTTTCCGATCAAGTCGAACTAATCTTTGCAGGCCAAACGGGATCTGGTGATGCTCCTGAGCGTCTCGAAGCGAGCACGCGGATTCACCTTGGCGATCGTCATCGAATCGGAATTAGCGCTGGCGGCGTGCGTTTCGCTAATCCGGTTTGGACGAGCAGACTAAACGATCGAGCCGATCTGCAAGGTCAGGTTTCACTGCGAGCCGTCGACGAGTGGATCGTGCGCGATGGCATCGTGATCGTGATGGGACTCGACTATTCACGATTCATCGGCGCCGGTGGCGCGCACGCGATCACGCCGCGATTCGGAGTTCAGTACGACGCAAACGCACGCACCCGGGTAAAGGCCGCATTCGCATCGGGGGGCGATGAAGATGGCATTCAGAGTGTGGCGAGGTTTGAAGACGAACAGGTTGTTTTCCGAAGCCAGCCTGTGCGGCCCGTGGCTTTCGTTGATGGCCAGGCAGTGCTCGAACGAAGTCATCGTCTCGAGTTCGGAATCGAGAGAGTTCTCGATAACAGCTCAAACGTTGAAGCGACTGCGTTCTTCGACACTACGACCGGACGCGGCGTGGGCCTGTTGAGTGGACCGGCCAGCGCTTTCTCGGGTCGCACTGGTGATGCGTTTCTAGATATTGCCAACCAGCAGGGATCTTCACGCGGCATTCGCGTCGTTTATACGCGACGTCTGAATCGTGTTTGGTCCGCCTCGGCGGGTTACGCTTTCGGACGAGGCCAACAGCTTTCGCCGGAAGGTTTCTCAACACCCGCGGAGCTCTTCGAGAGTGGTTACTTTCAAACTGCGGCGTTCCAACTCGCGGCAGGATTTCGCAGCGGTACGCAAGTGCGCACGGTGCTGCGCTTCTCACCTGAAGCGACAGTATTCGCGATCGATCCATTCGCCGGTCGTTTAGGTGTTTACGATCCGTCGTTGAGTATTCAGGTTTTGCAGGAGTTGCCGAGTTTCGGCCTGCCGTTGCGAGCGGAGGCGATTCTTGACGCGCGCAACCTGTTGGACGCGCAAACAAGTTCTGATAACGGAGAAATCCTGACGTTTATTGGTAACAATCGACGGTCTGTTCGTGGTGGAATCTCGGTCAGGTTTTAGAGGCGCGAGATGAGGAGAGCAGACTGTAAAAATATCCTCTCGTCTCGCTGTTCTGCTCCCTTCCTCTCCAATGCCGGTCTTCCAAATTCTCGGAAATTCCGAAAAGTTGGATAGATCTTTTGATCTGAACTAATTAATCCGTGTCAATCCACGTAAAACGTGGGCCGGAACATACCTTGCCTAAAAGAGTCGGATCTGCCGCGTAAGAGTTGGAACGGCAGAGTTTGAGGTAGCAGTGAAGGGATCGATACTCACAACCAGGACCTGGTTTCTGCTGATTGGCGCGGCGCTATTGATCAGTGCCGGCCTCCTCAACTTCCGCCAGCGCGTCCGGCAAGAAACACCGCCCTGGGATGGTGTTGAGTGGGTCGATACTCAAAACGGAATCATAGCGAAGAGCATCGAGAAAGGTTCCGCAGCCGACCGCGCCTGGATGCTGCAGGGCGATCAGTTGATCGGCATCAGCCTCGATGGCGGAGGCCGGGCCGAAGAGATTATTTCCGCGCGCGACGTCCAGATTTATCTCGAGCAAGCCCGCATCGGTGGCAGTCTGCATTACCTCATGAAGCGGCCGTCGTACTCTCCGGAAGTGGGCGCTTACTGGGCCGATCTCGACAATATCGGCGCCATTCACAAGTGGACGCCGCGAGTACTCTATATCAATCTCATCGGCGTTATCTTCCTTTGCGTTGGGTTCTTCGTACTCTTCAAGCAAGGCGGTCGCGCGCCGTACGCGCTTCACTTTGCGACGTTCTGTCTGGCCGCGTTCGTGTTTCTCTTCTACACGCCGGTCGGTAGTTATCGTGACCTCGATCTGGCGATCGCGTTTCTCGACAACGCAGCGTTGATTCTTTTCGCGCCGTTATTCCTGCACTTCTGTGCGCTTTATCCGTCGCGCCAACAACTCTTCGCGACACGTCGCTGGCGTGCAGTGTCGTTATACATTCCGGCGTTGTTGCTGCTGGCTTTTGCAGTCGTCGTGTTTCTGCGCGACGAGCTGGGCAAGGCGTTCTCGGCGTTTGAAAGGATTCCGGTTACAGAGCAGATTGTTGGATTCTTTTACTGGATCAGCATCCTTCACCTGGTTGTAGCGTTGGCTGCGAGCGCCGCCCTGTTGTTCCGAACTTTTTTCACTGCGAAGAGCACCGTCGTTCGTCAACAAGTGAAGTGGGTCGTTTGGGGCACCGCGCTAGCCGTCGCACCTTTCACACTACTTTACGCGGTGGTCTATCTGTTTGGCGCGCCGACCGATCGTTGGCTTACTGACGTTGCGATCCTGCCGCTCGCGATAATTCCGTTCGCGTTTGGTTATTCAGTTCTACGTTATCGTTTGATGGACGTTGAGCTGGTGGTGCGAAGAGTTTTCGTCTACGCACTCACGACTCTCGCCGTTTCGCTGCTCATCGGCGTCGTTGCGTACACCGGCGGACTGTATGCCTTCGGCTCCGAGCAGACGTTCACTTCCGGTGAAATCACGTTGCGCCTCGTCGTCGCTGTGTTGGCGATGGCGGTGATCGTGATGGTCGCGGCTCCGGTTAAGAACTTTCTCCAGGAACAGGTCGATCGCCTGTTCTATGGTGAACGTTACGACCTGCGCAACAGCCTGCTGGATTTTGGACGCACGTTGTCGGCAACGACCGCGCTCGATCCGCTGCTCGATTCGTTAGTGAGCCGGCTTCAGGAAGTGATGAACGTCGAGCGCGTGGCGATCTTTATCGAGTCGCGAAACGCCAGGTCGGGTTATGTAGTTGCGCGGACGGCAGGCCTGCCGGCGCCGGTTGCTGTTCCCGCCGACTTTCGCGAAATGATCCGCGTGCGATCGGCGGAAAGTGGTGTGGTGCGCGCGGACGATCTCGATCTCAACTCCGAATCGAATCTGTCAGTGCGACAAGTGCTGCACTATTTCGTTCCGTGCGTGGTGCGCGGGCGAATGGTCGCAGTCATTGGTCTCGGCCGTTCTGTCGACGGTGGACTGCTGTCATCCGAAGACGTTGAGATTCTGCGCACCGTTTCAGGTTACGTCGCGGTCGCGATTGAAAACAGTTTGCTCTACAAGGACCAGCAGGAACGCGCCGCGGAGTTGAGTCTGTTGAAGGAATTCAACGAGTCGATCATCGAGTCGATCAACGTCGGTCTGCTGGCCGTGGATCTCGAAGGACGCGTCACGCGCCTCAATTCCGCACTCGAACACATTCTCGATCTTCGTCGCGACGCCGCTGTCGGCCGTTACGTTGAGGATCTCTTTTCCGAAGACTTCGCTGACACGCTCAAACAAGTGCTCGGTAAAGATGGCTGGCGGCTCAAAGAGATTCGCAACATCTACAAACTTCACACGGCCACGCGCGCCAACCGCGCCCTCGTTTTGAATATCGCCCTCGCCCCGTTACAGGACGGCCAGGGACAAACGGGCGCGCTCGTCGTACTCGAAGATGTCACTGCGCGCATCACTCTCGAAGAGCAGTTACAACAGCGCGAGAAGCTCTCGTCGATCGGTTTGCTGGCCGCGGGCGTTGCTCACGAAGTCAACACGCCTTTGACGGGTGTTTCGTCGTACACGCAGATGCTGCTGAACATGCTCAACGAAAACGATCCGAAGCATGCGTTGCTGCAAAAGGTGCGCACCCAGGCGGAACGAGCGACAAACATCGTCAATAACCTGCTTAACTTTTCACGCACCGGTAGCGCCACGGAGTTTGCCGAAACTGATGTGGCCCGCGTGCTCGACGACACGCTGCAACTACTCGAACCGCAACTGCGTCGCAGCCAAATCGAAATCGTTCGTGACTACGATGGCACCGCGCCCGAAGCGTACGCTAACGCCGGCAAGTTGCAGCAGGTGTTTACGAATCTCATTCTCAACGCACGTGACGCGATTCCTGATGGCGGCGGCCGAATCACAGTCTCTACCGGTACCGCTGAGGATGGCTCGCTCGTGGCGGAGATCTGCGACAACGGCATCGGTATCGCGCCCGAGAACGTCGCAAAGATTTACGATCCGTTCTACACCACGAAGGGCGTCGGCCAGGGAACAGGCCTCGGCCTCGCCGTGTCGTACGGAATCGTCCAGGAACACGCCGGACGCATCAGCGTCGATAGCACTCCGGGACGCGGCACAACCTTCCGCATCACCTTACCCACCGCACGCGTCCGCGCGCGCCTCCAGGCCGTGGGCGATTAATCTGTGTAATCTGTGGATGGTCTCTTTGTTTTAAGTTGTGAAGTCGCTACACTAGCGCCTTCATGATGAAGATGGAAAAGCGTAACTCCAGAAAAGGATCTGTCCTTGTCGTTGACGACGAAGAGATCATGCGCGAGGTGCTCGAGACGTTGCTCACGGACGCAGGCTATCGAGTTGATCTCGCCAAGACCGGTGAAGAAGGTCTCGAGGCTTACGGCCGGCGTGCTTACGACGTGGTCCTACTCGACGTTTCGATGCCCGGCATTGGCGGACTGCGCGCGCTCGAAGAATTTTTAAAGATGGACTCCGACGCAGTGATCGTGATGATCACTGCTTACGCAACTTTCGACACTGCAATCGCCGCATGGGAACGAGGCGCCTTCGGTTGCATTCGCAAGCCTTTTCAAAACGAACAGATCACCGCAACTATCCAGGCCGGCATCAAGCGTCGCCGTAAGGAAGAAGAGCGACGCACGCTGCGCCGGGCGATGAGCAAAGCCGTCGATCGCGGCGAGATTATCGGGCGCTCTGACATCATGCAGGAGGTGTTTCGCCTCGTCGAACAGGTCGCGCCTGCGCGTTCGACGGTTTTGATAACCGGCGAAAGCGGAACTGGTAAGGAGTTGATCGCGAAAGCGATTCACGAAGCGAGCACACGCGCCGGACGGCCGTTTGTAACCGTCAACAGTTCGAACATTCCTTCAGAGTTGCTCGAGTCGGAGTTGTTTGGTCACACTCGTGGCGCCTTCACGGGTGCAGTCGCGGCGAAGAAAGGGTTGTTTGAAGTTGCCGACGGTGGCTCGATCTTTCTCGATGAGATTGGCGACATCCCGCCCGAGACACAGGTGCGATTGTTACGCGTAATCCAGGAACGCGAGTTCACACCGTTGGGCGACACTGCGCCACGTCGAGTTGACGTTCGTATCATCGCCGCGACGAACATCGATCTCAAAGAAGCCGTGCGACAAGGAACTTTCCGCGAGGATCTTTATTATCGTCTCGCGGTTGTGCCAATCGAATTGCCGCCGTTGCGCGATCGACGCGAAGATATTTTGCCGTTGGCCCAGCACTTCATTCAGAAGTACAACGAAGAGAACGCCCGCGACGTCTCCGAACAACTCGCGCCGGAAGTGCTGGCGTTGCTCGAAGCATATTCATGGCCCGGCAACGTACGTGAGTTGGAAAACACGATCGAGCGAGCGGTGGTGATTGCGCCCGGAAACGAGATCACCAAGGAATGTTTGCGAACCGAGATCAGCGATCCGAAGTCAGTGGTTTCGGGTCATCACGATGGCGCCAGCAATGCTGCTGTTGGCGACATCGGACGCGGCATTAATTTCTACGAAGAAGTGCGGCGATTTGAAATCGATTTGATCCGGCGCGCGCTCGAACAAACAGGCGGACACCAGTCGCGCGCCGCACGTTTGCTCGGCATGAACGCGACAACTCTGAACTCCAAGATCAAAACTTACAACATCAACCTGAGACCATAGCCGCGATGAAACGACGCGAACTCGATGGCTGTCCGATTACCGGAGCGTTGCAGATGCTCGGTGACAAGTGGACGATGCTGGTCGTGCGTGAGTTGCTCGGTGGTCCAAAGCGAACGATGGAGTTGCTGAACAGTCTTTTTCCGATCAGCAGTCGCACTCTGGTTGGGCGCCTGCGCGATATGGAGAAGGATGGTTTAGTTGATCGAACTGACTTCGGCGGGAATCCACCACACATCGAATACTCGTTGACTGATCGAGGAAGATTGCTCGTACCGCTGCTCGAATCGCTGCGCCAGCTTGGTTTAGCTTTGGGGTGCAACGAATGTGAGGATCGACTCAAACGCCTCGGCTCGTATTGCGAACCTTGCCCGCAACCTCGTCCCGCCCCACCGCGCCGCGAGAAAGACGATTCGATAATCTTGTTATAGCCACAAAAAAGCACATAAAGCACACAAAGAAAATTTCTTTTGTGTGCCTATGTGCTTTTTTGTCGCTCTATTCTCGATTCACAACCATGTGGCCATCTGGTGTGATGATGGCCTTGTGATCGGGAGTGATGTGTTCGCCTTCGATCGTGATCTCGTCGCCAGTCGGCATCGCGACCGGCAGATGGTCCAGAAAACGTTCAGCGTCGATGGCCGACATGCAACCAGTTCCAGCGGCCGTGATCGCTTGCCGGTAAACTGAATCCTGCACGTCGCCGCACGCAAAAACACCCGGAATGTTAGTCGCAGTCGAGTGACCCGAAGTCTTCAGGTAACCAACCTCGTCCATCTCCAACTGCCCTTTGAACAACTCCGTATTGGGCTTGTGTCCGATCGCTACGAACACGCCCGAACATTCGAAGTCGCGTACCTCATCAGTTTGCAGATTGCGCAGCCGAACACCCGTGACGCCGTGTTCGTGCGTTCCGAGAATCTCTTCGAGCGCCGAGTTCCAGATGAATTCGATCTTTTCGTTTCGAAATGCCTTTTCCTGCATGATCTTCGACGCGCGCAACTTGTCGCGCCGATGAACAACGTAAACCTTCGCTGCGTAACGCGTCAGAAAAGTCGCCTCTTCCATCGCTGTATCGCCGCCGCCAACCACGACCAGCGTCTTATTTCGAAAGGCCGGCAACGGCCCGTCACAAGTCGCACACGCTGAAACGCCATTACCACCAAATCCGTTCGGCACTTTTGCCTCGCCCGGGATGCCCAGCCACTTCGCTGAAGCACCAGAAGCGATGATCAAAGTCTCGGTCACGATGGTTTTCGATTCAGTGTAGAGCGCAAACGGACGTTCCGACAGATCGACTTCAGTGATCCACGTCTCCATGAATTCAGTTCCGAAGCGTTCGGCCTGTTTGCGAAACTCAGCCATCAGATCAGGTCCCTGAATGCCTTCTGAAAACCCGGGATAGTTTTCAACATCGGTCGTGATCATCAACTGACCGCCCGGCGTGGTCTGTTTGTGCGCATCAGCGGGAGCATCAATCAACAACGGCTTCAAACTCGCGCGCGCCGTGTAAATCGCGGCCGTGAGTCCGGCTGGCCCGGAACCGATGATGACGACATCTCTTTTAATCGTTTCGTTATCCATGATTTCTCTGCGTTCTCTGCGTTCTCTGCTTCCTCTGTGCTGAAACCGGCCTCTAACTCATACACCGCAGAGGGCCGCAGAGTTCGCAAAGAGATTTCAAATTGAGATACCAGTAAGCACGAGAGTATAGCCTTTTCGGTTGAGCGTATAGTATAACTACGGATATTGGGGTAGTCGAACCGTGTGGCTTCTGGTGTGTGAAGCGCTTTGAGCCCGGTTCTCCGCAAGATGAGTAGCCCAGGAAGCGGTTCGAAATCGATTGAGAGCATTGCCGTTATCGGCGCGGGCACAATGGGTCACGGCATCGCGCAGGTTGCCGCGACTGCGGGGTTTCGGGTCCTGCTGAACGACGTGGACCGCGAATCATTGGCGCGCGGAGTTGCAGCGATCGACAGCAACCTTGTCAAAGGAATTCAGCGCGGCAAGTTGACTGAAGACGATCGCGATCGCGCCTTGCAGCGGATTCATGGAACAACGAACCTGAAAGAGTGTGCCGCAGCAGATCTGATCATTGAGGCCGCGCCCGAGCAACTCGAGTTGAAGAAGGAAGTGCTCCGGCAACTGGAATCCGCCTCCGACCACCCTTTCATTTTCGCTAGCAATACGTCGTCGCTCTGCATAACGGAGATAGCCGGTTCTTCAAAACGCCCCGAAGCTGTCATTGGTATGCACTTTTTCAACCCGGTGCACATCATGCGGCTGCTTGAAATCGTTGTTGGCAAAAAGACCAGCGCTGAAACTGTACAGACAGTCACGGACGTTGGTCGTAAGATGCGCAAAGAACCGATCGTCGTGAAGGACGTTCCGGGCTTTGCGTCGAGTCGATTGGGCGTGGCGCTTGGTCTCGAAGCGATGCGGATGTTTGAACAGGGCGTGGCCAGCGTGCAGGATATCGACACTGCGATGGAACTTGGCTACAACCATCCGATGGGACCGTTGAAGTTGACCGACCTGGTTGGGCTCGACGTGCGACTCAACATCGCCGAATATCTTCATCGCGAACTCGGCTCGGAAACATTTAGACCACCTGAAGTTTTGAAACGGATGGTGAGTGAAGGAAAGTTGGGAAAGAAAACGGGTCAGGGCTTTTACGATTGGACCAAAGAAGATGCGCGACGCGCGCAGTCGTCCTGATTAACGATGAGTACGCCCTATAACAACGAAGAGAGACGGTTTGCTTTAAGGATGTCATTGCGACTGCCGATCGTGATTTCGGGTCGCGCAGAAGACGGCTCTGCCTGGAGTGAGCCAACGGAAACTGACGACATTTCCACTTCAGGCGCGCTCTTCCATTTGAATCAGAAGGTTAATCGCGGCGAACGATTGTACCTGCGCGCGCACCGGCCAGATGGCACGCCGATCGAAGCGACGGCGTTAGTGGTCAGAGTTGCGCCGGCGATTTACGGTACAGCGCGAGTTGGAGTGCAGATTGCGGAACCCACTGAGAACTGGCTGCGGCTTTTCGTGTCGTGGGTGGCCGACGAACAACCTGCCGCGACCAGCGATCCTGAAGCTCCGCCCTCCGAACAAGTTTAATTCAACAATATAACTGGAGTCTGATGTCACAAACTTACGAGACACTGCTGCTCGAAAGACGCGAGCGCGTCGCAATCATCACGATCAATCGCCCGGATAAACGAAATGCTCTGAACATCAAAACTCGCGAAGAAGGCGCGGCGCTGTTGGAAGAACTGCGCAACGATGCTTCGGTCGGGGTAGTTGTATTCACTGGCGCCGGTGACAAGGCTTTCATCGCTGGAGCGGATATCGGCGAGTTTGCGGGTCGCACTTCAATCACGCAGCGGGACGTGATGATGGGTCGATCTTTATTCACTGCGATCGATAGTTTTCCGAAGCCGGTGATCGCGATGATCAACGGATACTGTCTTGGAGGTGG
This sequence comes from Pyrinomonadaceae bacterium, assembly GCA_035257785.1. Lineage (GTDB taxonomy): Bacteria > Acidobacteriota > Blastocatellia > Pyrinomonadales > Pyrinomonadaceae > PSRF01. The sequence goes on along the minus strand of DATEWS010000674.1, from coordinate 4,153 downwards.
TTGCGAGCTCGCGCTCGCGTGCGACATTCGCATCGCGAGTGAGACCGCGTCGTTTGGTCAGCCGGAGATTAATCTCGGGATCATTCCCGGGGGTGGTGGCACGCAACGACTCACTCGACTCGTCGGTGAAGGCAAAGCGATGGAGATGATTCTTACGGGTGAGATCATCGATGCCAACACTGCATTCTCCATCGGCCTCGTGAATCATGTTGTGCCCGCGGCGCAACTCGAGGCGAAGACGATGGAAATCGCGAACCGCATTGCGGATAAGAGTCCGATTGCGTTGCAACTTGCGAAAGAGGCGGTGAAGATTGCGTCGCGTTCGAATCTCGATGAAGGTTTGCGACGTGAAGTTGATCTGTTTGCGCTGTGCTTCTCGACAGAGGATAAAGACGAAGGCGTGAGCGCGTTTCTCGAGAAGCGCAAAGCGGCGTTCAAGGGGAAGTGAAAGTATTGCTGCTCATTGTTGGGATTATCGTTGCTACCGCGGGTGGCGTGATAACTTACCGAACGCTTTACATCGAACCCAAGTCAGCGGTTGTTATTAGTGAGACTGGCAGCATTCGCCAGATTCCAAACCAGGCGCGCGTCGTTGGTGGCGCGTTACTATTCGTCGGCGGCTCCGCCCTCGCCCTCTACGCCGCCACTCGCAAGATCAAGTAAAAGTTTTCTCACGCAGCGGCGCAAAGACGCAGCGGAAGACCTCCGGAAGCGCGGCAGCGCTTTGCGCCGTTGCGCCGCTGCGTGAATCAATTCAAGTGCATTTTGGACTTTTGATTAATCTTTTCTACCAGCGCACGAGTTTCCGCCGCGAGTGCGCCGTTGGGTTCCAGGTGGAGGTATTCGTTGAATTCAGTTACTGCATCGTTGGCGCGGCCGACGCGGAGGAGAAGATTGCCTTTTAACAAATGCGCGCTGCCGAGGCCGGGGTTCAAAATCAACGCGCGTTTGACTTCTTCATATGATTTCTCGAGCGCCGGTTTGGCCTGCGCGAGATCTTTTGTCTCACGCGACTTTTCCCAATAAACACGCGCGAGGTTCAGGTGACCAAGATACGACGCGTCCTGAATCGCGAGTCCTTTGGTCAGCACCTTTTCAGCGTCAGGGATCTTGTTCTCACGTAAATAAATCTCACTCAGCGCGAAGAGCGCATTGAACGCTTTCGGATCCACTTCAAGCGTCGCTTGCAACGCCTTCTCCGCTTTATCCCACTGCTCGAGATCCATGTACCCAGTCCCGAGTCGCAATCGCGCTTCAACAAACTGCGGGTAAATCGAAACCGCCTTCTCAAAACACTTCACTGCAAACGCCAGCTTTTCCTTCCCACCTTCACCCAACGCTGCGACACCTTTATCAAACTCCTTCTGCGCCGCCGCGGGCACGTGTGCATCAATACTTCCCATCACCGCTTTAGTCGAACCCGAAACGTCGCGTGAAAGTTGCAGCATCACCAGACCGTTCGAAGTGGTCGTCATGTCAACGTTCTGTTGCGCGTCCCGATAGCCCGACTGCCGAACTCGAATCGAATACTGCGCCGGTGGTAATCCCGTAAATCTGAACTTCCCCAAACGATCAGTAAACGCCTCACTAATCGAACCACCACCATCGTAACTCTCGAGTCTCACGAGCACGTTCGCTGCCGGTGCTCCACCCTCAACAAACCGTACCTGGCCGTGAATCTCGACCGTCGCTGTCGTCGGCGAGCTTTGTATTTGACCAAAAATCACAAACTCACACAGCGCTATCGCGATGATGCTCGCGCAAAGCAACATTATTCTCGTGCTGATCATGGCGTGTCTCCGAAAAGGCAGGTGGTAAAACGATGCGCCACAGATTCTACTGCAAAGAAAAATGGGAGGGAATAGCTTCCCTCCCGTAAAACAATCTCCTGGTTAAGACTTAAAACTCAAAACGAGCTCCCAACCGCATGGAGAAAGGTAAGTGGAAACCAGAGGTCAAACTAATGATCGACGGTTGCAGGAAGTCCGGATTGTTTTCGCCAAGATCGAGCTGGCGGAACTGATCCGGCAAGCGCAGCTTCCGGTTGTTCGTTACGTTGAAGAAGTCAGCAATGAAACTGATCTTCGCACGATCATTGATCACCCACGGATAATCCGCGTGCAGATCGAGTTGATTGAAGAAAGGCGTGCGTCCGAGCTTGCCGCGACCGCCCACCGGAACCTCACCAGCGTTCAGGTAAACAGGATGCGGTAAGAACTCGCTGATCGGAATGCCCGATTCCATATGGAATCCCAAACCAAGATTCAGACCTTGCAGCGCCCTCAAGTTGAAGCCGGTCCGGTCTTTGCTGAACCCGTAGCTCGCATAGATGTTCGAGACAAAACGCCGGTCTGTATTCAAATACCCGACCTGGAATTGATCGCCGAGTAAGTTGAAGTCTCCCTGCGTGAAGTCGAACAGCGAACTAATGCCGGGGTCTGTTTGACCGTTGTCGTTGCGCAAGTGACCTTCGTAGTTGCCACGCAAGGAGGCAACGCGGAAGTTCGACAACAGTTGCCAGTTGTTTGAGAAGCGTTTGTTCAACTCAAACTCAAACGCCCTGTATTTCCTGACTGGATCGGCGAAGCCATCGGGAATGCCGTCAGGAATGTTAACGGAGCCGCCGGTAATCGGGTTGATGCCGACGCTTCCGAAGCAGACGTTTGAAATCGGAGCCCCTGTAACCGGATCGTCAACTTCCGCTTCAATTCCGGAAGTGCATCCGGCCGGCGCGGTGCCGCCGATCGGAAATGCAAACTGCTGGATGTTTGTGGCCGCGTCGAGCCGTGAGCTCGGGTTGCCGATAAAGAAGGTCTGACCGATTCCGGCGTTCGCCGCTTCCGGCGAAAGCACGGCCATGTCTTCAATCACCCGCTTCAGGTTGCGGTATTGATAACGAACGGACAACACAAAGTTCTTTGGCAACTGGAAGTCAGCACCGATGATGTGCTCATCCTGGAAGCCGAGCTTGGTGCCGGCCGTAATCGCGCTGAGATCGGAAGCCGAAACGCTGATGGCGTTAGTCAAACCGCCGGCAGCATCGGTTCCACTCAGCAAGTGAGCGGCATCGATCACCGGTATCGGAGCGCCATTAGCATCGAGCGTTGCGATTCTTTGACCCCCGACAGTTGTGAACGCGGGAGCAAAGCGAGCGCCGATGAAGTCGAGCTCCTGCGACAACGAACGCTCAGCAGCGTCGAGTGGCAGGAATTCGAAGAAGCGACCAAAGTTGTAATAGAGCTTGATGTTGCCATTGCCCGTCGGGTCAACACTGACGCCGAGTCGTGGCGCCCACTGATCGGTGAAGCTATAGGCATACCGACTTCCGGTAACTGAGTTCGGGCTGCCGATAACTCTTTCCTGCTCAGTTCGCAGGCCGAGCAATGCGGTCACGTACTTGTTAATGCGCCACGTGTCCTGAACGTAACCGGCGTTGTAGTTGGCTCGGGTATCGAAGGTGGGTGGTCCAAATTCACCACGGAACACCTGCAACGACACGGGCACTTCAGTGCCGCGTACGTTGAACAACGGACACAAGGTGCAGGCTGCAGACTGCGCTCTCAGGCGAAACTGAACGTTGAACTGTTGTCCCGCTGCGAAATCGGGAATGCCGAGCTCGTCCGCAGGAATTCCAACCGCGTTCTCGTCGGGAATCGTGAAACGAGGTCCACTGCGTTCGCGACTGCCTGAATAAAGCGAGCGCTGGTAAGTGTAACCAACGCCGACCGTGTGCTGTCCCCACATGTTCCAGATCTTCGCAGTGTTGATGTCCCACTTCCAGTTTGTACTTTCGGTAGGTTCAAAAAACCCGCGACCTACCGCGTTGAAGTTACCGCGAATCGGATCGATCGGCGTTCTGATCGCGATCTGATTAATGTCGGCAAAGCCAGTTTCGTTGAAATGGCTTCGGCCCTGGCTGAACGATGAGTTGAGTGTCCAGCTCGGCGAGAGCGAACCGTTGTAACGGAAAGCCCAGTTGCGTGTGCCGTAGTCGAGCACGCTATCGGCGGTGGTGTTGTCCGTATTTAGAAACGCAAACGACGAGAGGTTTGTTTTCGTCGGGTCACCAAAGATTGAGAACGTAAGCTGATGATTAGGATTCATCACCCAATCGAGCTTGCCCGCGTAGTTATAGGTGCGATAGCGGCGGGGG
>DATEWS010000673.1:0-9977 GCA_035257785.1 Pyrinomonadaceae bacterium | reverse complement strand
CCGGTCGCCGCGCTCGTGTATCAACGCCGGCAACATTCGATCAATGTATTCGTGTGGCCGGCAACGCAAGCACCAGCCGCGAATGGAAAAGCTTCGGAGCGACAGGGTTACAACCTGATTAGCTGGTCCCATGCAGGCATGACTTACTGGGCCGTGTCTGATCTCAACCTCGCGGAGTTACAGCAGTTTGTGCAGTTGCTCCAGGAGCAGACTTAAGCAAGTGTCCTCTCTGTGGCCCTCTGCGTATCTCTGCGTTTACGGGCGCTTTTTAACGCAGAGGACGCAGAGATACGCAGAGGGCCGCAGAGATTAACGTATTAGATAGAAAGCGGTTTGTCGTGGTCGAAACCACTTCATGCCGTCCTTCGTTAAGTACGCATCGTCTTCCATCATGATCGTCACTTTCTGTCCGTTCCACTCGGGAACCGGCGTACTCGTGTTCAACTCGATCGAGGTGTAAGACCACTCGCGAAACGGCGGTTCCAGCGGCGCGCCGGCAGCCGGACGACGAAAGTCGATACTCGCACCGAGCGCGTGTCCCTGATTACCGACCGAGTGTGAATAGATCATGGCTTCGATGCCGGCTGTTTTCATGTCGGCCATGGTGGCTTCGTAAACTTCGAAGCCCTTCGAGCCCGGTTTGATGTGGGTGAAGAGTGCGTCCTGAAGTTTGTTGGTATTCGCAAGAGCTTTCCTGAGTCCTTCAGGTGCATCTTTCTCGCCGGGACGCAGGACGTAACCCATCTTTTGCCAATCGGTGCTGAGGCCCATGTAGTTCAATCCGCAATCGATGTGAATCACGTCGCCACGTTGTATCACCGTCGACTCGTTTGCAACGCTCAGAAACTGCAACGTCTTTCCGGTCTCCTGATTCTGCCGCTGAACGCGCAGATCGGGTGGGAACCACGTGTCCAAACCGAGGTTGTTGATTTGTTGCAGAAACCACCAGCGAATGTCGCCGACCGTCGTCTTTCCCGGTGTGATCACTTCGTTTGAAAACGCACGTTGAGTCAGGATGTCTGTTAGCTCGACGGCGGTGCGATAAGTTTCGAGCTCTTCGGGCAGGCGCGTGTCCATGTACTCGACGATCAGCGGAGCCGCCGGGACAAAGCGGGACGCATTATCAGCGCCGAGTGTGTCTGTCAGAAACTTGTAAGCATCGTGTGTGAGACCGTTGGTCGCGCCGCGTGTGCCGCCCATGTTGAGCGCGATTGTCTTCGGCTTACGTTCGTCCACGATCCGGCGCAGGGTGGCGGCCACTTCTCTGCCGGGAGGATTCAAGACTTCGAAGAAGGCTTTCAAGCGCTCTTCGTCATAGCGGACGAGCGCAATGCGATCGAGTTTGTCACCGCCGCGATCGGCGAAGATGAAGAAATCGCGTCTGCCAGTGTAAGGAAGTGGCGGCGCGATGTACTCCGTCACGGGATCGGCGTGAAACTCCTCGTTGACCACGATCCACATGTCGATTTTTTGCTGCCGCATCATCGGCAACAGCATCGTATCGAGTCGCTTCTTCAACCAACTCTCGCGTAACGCCACTTGCTCGCGCACGCTCAGCAGTTTCGGCAGATCTTTTCGCGGTTGGGTATAGATTGACGAACAGGCCAGCAACAGAATTAGCAGTAGACGAGTTGTCATGTGATTCTTCATGGCATTTAGCATTCTAAAGGATTTCTCACGCAACGGCGCAAAGACGCAACGAAAACCTTTGCGTCTTGCGTCGCGTCGTCGCGCCGCTGCGTGAAATTTACCGTGCCGTTACCTGAATGCTTGCGGTTCCTGCGTTTCCTGCCTGATCGAACGCACGCGCCTGAAGTTGATAAGTCACATTCCTCGCGTTCGGCACGCTCCAGTTGCAGCTATAGGGCGCGGTCGTATCGGTACATTGCAAAGCGCCGTTAACTAAAAATTCGACACGCGTGACACCAACGTTATCACTCGCAGTTGCGGTGATCGTGACCGTTGATCTGCGCGCGACAATGGCGCCGTTTGCCGGGTTCGTGATCGAAACAGTTGGTGGAATGGTGTCGCCGCCACCGCCTCCTCCAGTGAAGCTGATGCGGTTCACGGAGCCTGTCCCACGCGCCAGGTAGTAAAGAAGTCCGTCACTCGAAACCTTCAAGTCGACTGGATTTGAAATGCCAGTCGCGAAATCCGAAGCCGCAATTGGGTTCGCAGGATCGAGCGTTCTGATCCAGCCACCACAGAAATCCGAGAAGAAGTACTTGCCGACAAAGTTCGAAGGAAACTGAATTATCTGCGGGTTATAAAAAGCGCCGCCCGTGATCGCACAATCTACACCGGTGTTTGCGTAGAAAAAGATGGGATCAGTGAAATCCGGATCCGGTGGATTGCAGGGGCCTTCGCAGATAGGCCAACCATAATTCGCACCGGCAATACCGTCGTTGATCTCTTCCCAGGTGCTTAGACCGACATTGTTGATGAACATCCGACCAGTGGCTGGTTGAAACGCAAACGTAAACGGATTGCGCAAACCGAGCGCCCAAATCGAACGATTATTTCCAGTCGTCGAATTGAAGAACGGATTATCAGTTGGGATAGCGCCGGTTGACGTGATGCGCAGCATCTTGCCGAGTGTTGTTGAGAACGATTGCGAATTGTTTCCATTAGCATTATCGCCAGTAGCGATGTAAAGATCGCCGTCTGGTCCAAAGTGAATCGCGCCGGCGTTGTGGTTGGTGGCAGTGCTCAGGTTCGGCAACTCCATCAGGATAGTTTCACTGCCGGTGAGTGCGACGTCGCCGTTAGCGACGAAGCGACTGACACGATTGTGCGCCGGAGTAGGGACGGTATAGTAGACATAGACCAGTTGATTGGAAACAAAGTTCGGATCGAACGCGACGCCCAGCAACCCGCGTTCACCTTGTGAATCTACCGTGACGGTTAGAAAAGGCGACGACAGCAAAACGCCGTTCTTGATTACACGCAACCTTCCGCCTTGTTCGCAAACGAAGATGCGACCGTCAGGCGCGAAAGCCATCGCGGTTGGATTATTAAGACCGTTCGCGACCAGCGTATCAGTGAAACCCGTTGGCACAGTCGCGCCATTGACTCCGCTTGCACTTGCAATCACGAGCGATAAGACAGTCATGCACAGAATAGTTTTCATAACCCCTCCAAAGAACTAGCTGGCTGGGCGAGCACTCGGCCGGGGCGAGAAGCGTTTGTGAAGTGAAGGCAACGGGAGGTAAGCGACTTTGGACCTATTGTTTTCCGAAAGTTTCGCAAGCTCGTAGCTAGAACAAGTCAGGAAGAGGGGCTTGCCCACGCTGTCGGGCTATATATGTACCAGCGGGGGCAAGCCCCTCTTCCTGACTTGTTCTATTCTGTTGTTCTTTATCTGAATCCTGAGCATCGGAAACCGCATTGTTTTTCCTGATTAGCTTGTTTTTGGCCAAGATTCCTCAGACTTCACGCCCCTTTGTCCCGACACGAAATCTCCACATTTCGCAACACGTTGAGTGTTGAACCTCTTTTTACTCTCTGTTACACTCCAATCCCCCGACAAGGCCTGAAGGGTGAATTTGCCCCAGATTTTCCTCCTTCATTCACCGGACTGGAAACTAGCAGCCGAGTGTGAAACTAAACCTCACAGTTTCCCGGAGTTACAGAATGAAGCGTTTGTATTACCCGATCCTATGCAGTGGCGTCTTTACGGTGCTTGTTTCAACGCTGTTTGTCTTTCAGACCAGAACTCACGCAGACTCCAGCTCGGACGCGCAGCTCGAGCGGAAGGTTTCGAGGGACATCCTCAAAAAGATCGCGGACGGCAGAGGTTCCGATTTCGTTCGCGTGATCATCCAGCCGGCGAATTCTTCAGATACGACGATCGACTCCACCATTGAGTACTCAGGCGGTAGCAACCTGCGGAAGTTCAGAAACTTCGCCGTGCGTGTGGCGACCCTGCCTGCACAGGCTGCCGCGAACCTGGCGAGCCGGAGCGACGTCGCATACGTTTCGCTCAATCGTGACGTGCGGCCGATGGGCCATCTTTCGCGGACGACCGGCGCCGATCAGGCTGGCAACAGTGAAACAGGTAGTTCACTCGACGGCACTGGCATCGGCATCGCGATTATCGACTCGGGAATCGACACCGACCATAATTCGTTCCTGAACAAATCAAACGGCGTGCGCGTCGTCTACAGCGAAGATTTCACCACGGAAGGCCGCACGGACGATCCTTATGGACACGGAACTCACGTTGCTTCACTCGCGGCAGGCAACGGACGCATTTCAAACGGCGAGTACATCGGCATCGCGCCGAACGCAAACCTGATCAACCTGCGCGTGTTGAATTCCGAAGGCGTTGGCACTACTGCTTACGTTCTGCGCGCGCTCGATTGGGTCGCTTCAAACAAGACCAGTTACAACATTCGTGTTGTGAACATGAGTCTCGGCATGCCGGCGGTCGATTCGTATCGCAACGATCCGGTTTGTCGCGCAGTGCGAAGGCTCGTCGATTCCGGCGTAGTCGTATTTGCTGCTGCCGGTAACAACGGTAAGGACAGCGACGGCAACAAGCTTTATGGTCACATTCACTCGCCCGGTAACGAACCTTCCGCGATCACCGTGGGCGCAGCGAACACGTTCGGCACTGACGATCGCAGCGACGACACTGTCGCGTCGTACAGTTCGCGTGGTCCAACACGCAGCTTCGCGATCGACGACAACGGCGTTAAGCATTACGACAACTTCGTCAAACCCGATCTGATCGCGCCTGGAAACAAACTGATCGACGCCGAGTCAGACAACAACTACCTCGTCACACAAACGCCTTCACTCGATGCGGGTGTCAGTGGTTCCGATAATCGTAAGATGATGTACTTGAGTGGCACCTCGATGGCCACTCCAGTCGCAGCGGGCACCGCGGCGTTGATGCTACAGGCGAATCCGAGTTTGACACCAAACCTCGTGAAGGCGTTGTTGATGTACACGGCGCAACCAATCGCCGGATTCAACATGTTCGAGCAAGGCGCGGGTGAACTAAACGTCGCGGGCGCAGTGCAGCTGGCCCACCTGGTGCGAAACGATTTGAGTGCTGCGACACCCGTTGGCTCGCCGTTGTTAACTGTCGACACGGCACCGGCACCCGAAACCACGATCGCGAATCATACGTTCACCTGGTCGCGCGGCATTATTCTCAACTACACGTATGCGACTGGCGTTGACCTGATCACGAAGTATCAACTCGTATATGCTGCCGGGAATTTACTCGGCAGCGGCGTTGTCACTGGTGACGGCGTCGTCACCGGTGATGGTGTCGTAACTGGCGACAGCATAGGGCTCGATCCGTCGTACTTCTCTGACGGTGTAGTTACTGGAGATCAAATCCTTACGAGTTACGGTGTGGTGACTGGAGACGGCGCAGCCTTCCTGGCCGTCAATTTTCTGTTTCAAGATCTCTTGACCGAGAGTAGTTGGTTGAGCGATGGTGTAGTCACTGGCGATGGCGTTGTCACGGGAGATGGCGTTGTCACAGGTGATCTTGTGATGACTGCGCAATCCGCAATGCTTAGCGGCGATGGCGGCTCCTCTATGTCAGCGGCGTCAGACAGTGGGACTGACTGCCTGGACTATTAAACTGGTTAACAACCTTTACACTGATTAGACAGATCAAGTGATCTGTGTGATCGGTGTATGCTGCGGATGAGGTAGCACAATGAGCGCTACGGATGTACCGATCAACCGGCCTCACGTCGGACAAGCTTATGTATGGTCGCTCATGACTGTGGGGGTCGTGATTTCGCTTGTCTCGATCTTTTACCTGCCCTTCGGAAGACTGGACACTCGGTTTTTCTTCCTGTCTTTGATGGTGGTTGCGAGTTCGTTCATTGCCGTACCGATTCCGAAAGTTAGTGGTCGCATTACCGTTGCCGATACGTTTGTTTTTCTGGCAATGCTCATGTATGGCGGGGCTGCGGCGATTGTGCTTTCTGCGTTTGAAGGCGTGGCGGTGACGGTGATCATCAGCAAAAAGCCACGGGTATTCCTGCTGAATTCTGCGATTCTTGCAACGAGTACGTTTTTTACGTCAACAGTTTTGAATCTGGTGTTTGGTCCACCCGCAAGTCTTATTGAAAACACGTTCTCACAAAGGTTCTTTTACGCGATCTGCGTGATGGGTTTAGTGCAGTACATTGCCAACACCACGCTGATCTCGATCGAGAAGTCGACCAAGATCAACGAGTCCGTCTGGAATACGTGGCGCACTTACTATCTCTGGACTTCGGTTACTTATTTCGCTGGTGCGTCTGCGGCCGGCATCGTCGCGATCCTCATCAATCGATACAACTTCTATGCGGTTTTTGCGACGGCGCCGATAATCCTCATCATCTGGTTCACGTATCAGACTTATCTGAAGAACATCGAGTCGTCCATCGGACAGACCGAAGCCGCGCGGCTGCACGTTGAGGAACTCTCGAAGTACATCGGCGAACTACAACGTTCCGAAGAAGCGCGTGGTCACTTGTTGCTTCGCGCTGAACGCGCGCGGACTGATGCCGAAGCGGCTAATCGAATCAAAGACGAATTTCTCGCGACTCTTTCGCACGAGTTGCGCACTCCTTTAACATCGTTACTCGGTTGGTCCAGTGTGCTGCGCGAGGGAAAGCGTGATGAAAAGATCCTCAACCAGGGATTGGAAGCCATCGATCGCAACGCGCGCGTCCAGGCGCAGTTGATCGATGATCTGCTCGACGTGTCGCGCATCGTTTCCGGCAAACTCAATTTAGAAGTCAGGCCTTTGGACATCACTTCGGTGACACGAGCCGCGATCAACGTAGTTCGTCCGGCGGCTGATGCGAAAGGGATTTCGCTTGATTACTTCGCCGAACCGGGGCTCGGCGCTATCTCCGCCGACTCCGCCCGCCTGCACCAGATCATCTGGAATCTGTTATCAAACGCGGTCAAGTTCACGCCCCACGGTGGCAAGATCTGTGTTCGGGTTGAGCAGGCTGGCGCGGACGCACGCGTCACGGTGAAGGATACGGGCCAGGGAATCGAGCGGGAGTTTTTGCCCCGCGTTTTCGATCGATTTTTACAGGCTGACAGTTCGACGACGCGTAGTTTTGGTGGTCTTGGACTCGGCCTCGCGATCGTGAGACATCTCGTTGAACTTCACGGCGGTACCGTTTCAGCGCAAAGCGAAGGGTTAAACAAAGGCGCGACTTTTTCAGCGACTTTTCCACTACTCGCTGAACGTGCCGAACCGATCACGATGTCTCAGAGCGGTGAAATGAACGGCCTGGAAAATCATTCACTCGATGGCCTGCGCGTTTTGCTCGTCGACGACGAAGCCGAAGCACGCGAGATCATCAGCACTGTGATAGCGCGCACTGGCGCCGAAGTGACAGCCTGCCACTCGGCAACTGAAGCCCTCGCAAAGTTGTCGGAGTGGAAGCCGGACGTGATTCTCAGCGACATTGCGATGCCTGACGAAGACGGCTACAGCTTCATCGGCAAAGTGCGATCGTTGCCGCGCGAAAAAGGTGGCGAAACGCCTGCGGCCGCCCTGACCGCTTATGCCCGCGACAGCGATCGACGCGAGGCCCTCGCAGCGGGCTATCAAATGCACATCGCCAAACCGATCGGCGCAACTCAACTCGTGACAATGGTGGCGCGCCTCGCCGGCAGAGAAAGCTAAATCCATCCACAGATTGCACAGAATTAAAATCAGATCTGTGCAATCCGTGTAATCTGTGGCTAAATAATGAGGCATGAAGAAGTCACCGGTTGGAATCGGAATTGTTGGGACGGGGTTTGCCCGCACGACGCAAATCCCAGGGTTTCGCGATTGCATGGGCGCGAAGGTCGTCGCAATTGCGAGTCGTAATCGAGAACGCGCACAGGCAGTCGCTGACGAATTCGGAATTGAACACGTTGCCTCCGATTGGCACGACCTCGTGGCCCACCCGGACGTCGATCTCGTCAGCGTTGTCACTCCTCCTTCGACTCACATGGAAATCACTCTCGCCGCGCTCGCTCAACGCAAAGCAGTGCTTTGCGAAAAGCCGATGGCGCTGAATGCGGATGAAGCAGCACAAATGGTCGAGAAAGCGAAAGCCGCGGGCGTGCTCGCGTTGATCGATCACGAGCTGCGTTTTCTGAACAGCCGTCGCGTGATGCGCGGTATGTTGCAAACGGGCGCCGTCGGAATGGTGCGTCATTGTAATTACGTGTTTCGCTCGGATTATCGCGGCATCGCTGATCGCGCGTGGGACTGGTGGTCCGATGCAGCAATGGGCGGCGGAGCCTTGGGCGCGATCGGTTCGCACGTTGTCGATTCGTTCCGCTGGATGTTGAGCACTGAAGTGACGCAGGCGCTCGGGATGTTGTCGACTCACATCAAGCAACGACCCGATAAAAACAACGGCGGCATGCGCGGCGTGACGACGGACGACGAAGCAAAACTATTATTCCGGTTCGCCGATGGTGAACACACGCAGGCCACGACCGGCGCCGCTTCAATCTCCGTGATTGAATCCGGAAAGTATGAAAACCGGCTGGAGATCTACGGCACGAAGGGCGCGTTGATGGTCGAAGAGACAGGCGAGCTCTGGCTTTCGCCGATGGGCTCGGGCACGTGGCGTCCGGTGCAGGTCGAGCAGGACCACATGGCCCAGGGCATGCGCGCCGGCAGTTGGTCCAGGGGTTTCACCGCGTTCTCAGTCGCGATCGTCGAAATCCTGCGAGCCGGAAGAACAACCGTAAAAGACGCCGCGACTTTTGAAGACGGGTATCGAGTGCAACTCGTGCTGGACGCACTGCGCGCTTCGAATGAAAGTGGGTGCTGGGTAACGGTCCAGCAGTGATTTACCCACAAAGAGGCACAAAAGGTTCAAAATACAAAGACCAAACAGCAAAGACCAAAGCTCAAGCCTACGCATCGGTGTAGACACCGGCGGCACTTTTACAGATTTTGTCTTTGAACGTGACGGCCGCGTAACACTCTTCAAACTTCCTTCGACTCCTTCCGATCCTTCGTTAGCAATTCGACAGGGACTCGATCGCATTTGTGCGGAAACAGGTGCGCGACTCGATGGGCTCGAGGTGGTCCATGGCACGACTGTCGGGACGAATGCACTGTTGCAGCGACGCGGCGCGCGTATCGCTTTAGTTACGACGCGTGGTTTTGAAGATGTGCTCGTCATTGGACGTCAGGCGCGACCTGAGCTCTACAACCTCAACGCGATCAAACCGCCTCCGTTGGTTGAGGATGAACTAAGGTTGGGAATCGGCGAACGTGTTGTTGCTTCGGGCGAAGTGATCGAGTCACTCGATGAACGCGATCTGGAAGCGCTGGTTGAGAAAGTGAAGCGCGCGAAGGTTGAAGCCGTCGCGATCTCGTTGTTGTTTTCTTTTCTACATCCCCAACACGAGGAGCGTATTGCCACGGCGCTTGCGCCACTTAATGTGCCGTTGTCAATCTCGAGTCGCATTCTTCCCGAATATCGCGAATACGAACGCACGTCGACTGTAGTTATCAATGCGTACCTGCAACCATTGATGGGCCGTTACCTGACACGTCTATCACATGCGCGAAACTTGCGCGTGATGCAATCGTCCGGCGGTAGCATCTCCGCTGACGTCGCAGCAGTCGAGCCGGTGCGAACGATTCTTTCCGGACCGTCCGGTGGCGTTGTCGGTGCGCTGCGGGCAGCGCAATCAGCACGTATTAAAAATGTGATCACGTTTGACATGGGCGGCACGTCAACCGACGTCGCGCTTTGCGACAGCGGCGCCATCCGCACGACGAACGAAGCGATAGTCGCAGGTCTGCCGGTGGCAGTTTCCGTGATGGACATTCACACAGTCGGCGCGGGCGGCGGATCGATTGCGCGCGTTGACGAAGGTGGTTCGTTGCGTGTTGGTCCGGAGTCCGCAGGCGCCGATCCTGGACCAGCTTGTTACGGCCGTTCCAATTTGCCGACGGTAACTGACGCGCATGTTGTGTTGGG
>DATEWS010000672.1:0-5907 GCA_035257785.1 Pyrinomonadaceae bacterium | reverse complement strand
CCCTGCCGTTAACACCTGTCCTCAATTAATCGTCTTCAACACAGCACTTCGATTGTGGCGTTTGTGCACTTTGTGGCTTGTTACAATGCAAGTGCTGTCATAGGGTTCGAACAAAATCGGTCCAAGAGGGCCGAGACTAATGTATATTATTTTTGCTGCCCCTGCGGGCATGGTTATTGCAGTTGAAAAACCGACCCTAAAGATTTAGTTAGGATAGGTTCGAACTTGTAGCTTTAAGATGCAGTACGAACTCCCCATCTGCCAGATTTTATTGCTATCGCGAACGAAGAAGGATGACGATTCGAAGCCGTAGGCACTGGCACCTGAGGGCGAGCTTATTCCTGGCTTTTCTGCTCGTTATCTCACCGCTATCCCCGACAATCATCAGGGCTCAGGGACCAAACGCCCCTGAAGCAGCCGAAGAAAACGACCCAGCGTCAGCACTTTCGCAGATACTGCGACTGGAACGCATCGACGTTCCGGGCGGCGCCGAGTTGATTACTGTCCACGCGAAGCTCGTCGGTCTGGAGTCTACTCAAAACGACAATTGGGTACCCCTCGTGTCTATTTTGCGCGACACTCTCGGCGATAACGACGCTGAGAACAATCGTCTGCGCTACGTCTGGCCGTTGACTTACACGCGCCCGACAATCAAACAACGCCTCGCAGCCGCGATTCCCTTCTTCTACACGCGCGTCGAAAACAAGGAGAAGCTGGATAAAGTACCGCCGCCCGCGATCGATCTCGCTGCGCCGGAGAACGAGGTTTGGAACAAGATCTTCTGGACCGCGCTACAGAACATTCTGCTCGATACGTATGGAACGCCGATCAAAGCTTCGACGAGTTCGTATCGTCGTAACAGTAGCGATTATCGACGTTCGCATATCATCAGGGCGCTCTCGGTGCTTGCCTTATATCAGGCAGTGAAGGGCGAAAAGGTTTTCACGCAGTCGGAGATGGCGACTATTCAAGCGCGGCTGCTGCTGAGTGACAAAACATTTGGCGGGTTGGTCGACGATTCGCATCTCCAAAACTACTACACCAGGAAGACGACGCAAACACGCGATGAACGCGGCCACAATTGGGAACTCCTGCGCCAGCGCGCTGAATCCGAGTCGCTGTACTTCGAACCACTGTTGATGCCGGACGGCAGTGCGACCCATGCGTTGGTATGGGTTGCGAAACGCGATCTCGTCAAACTACAGGGTTCTCGTTACGACAAGCGTTTTTTGAACATCGCGAGTCCATGGACTGACAAGCGACTCCTGGACTGGAAAGGCTACGTCGAAACGAGATACTTCGATTCCGAGAATCATCCAGTTGATAGTGAAACTCCCGGCGCCGAAGCAGTGGAGATGATTCCGCTCGGGCTCTACGGTCTTGATAATCCGAAGATCCCGATGCTGCTGGTTGATTTCCGCGACCGTTACAATCCGAAGAAACGCGAAATGTCGCGCCGCGTGCTGAACGACGTGACGAAAAACATGCTGTCGCTATCGAAGTTCGGCAACCTGCCGTTCTTCCTTGGCCGCACGGTGTTTGATTTTACGACTGGCCGTCGCGGCATGGACATCAATCAGCCGTCGCGACTTCACACTTATTCGCAGTTGAAGCTATTACTCGCGCTAAACACGTCGATGGAGCCCGAGCTTCGTTCCGAAGTGAGCGGCCGGCTGGAAAAGATCTCGCTCAATCCTTTTGAGAACGATCTGAACGCTGAAGCAAACATCGCGACAGCGCAGTACAACGCGCTCGTCGCCTTCGCTAAAGATCCCAACGGACTAGCTGCCAGGCTCGAACAGGATCGGCGCGCTGAGTTGACGCCACTCGAGCATAACGGCAAAGCACGACTCGCTTTCAGCGCTTTGAATGTTTTGACGTTTGGGAAATATGTTCACCGCGAAGACTTGTCGGGCGATATGGAGGATCGATTGGATATCGCCCGTCGTCTTCAGTATCACACCAGTTTTCTACAGCAGATCGCGAAGTCAAGTGCTGACATCGATATAACGTGGAATCTCGAAGACGTCAGAAGATCGCTCCGCTTCATCGCGGCACACGGCTCAGAAGCCAGAGGCGATGCGGCCGCAGCCACGAGCAAGATCTTTGCGCGCACGAAAGACGACGAGACACGTCGCGCCTGTCTCGATGGTCTCGCGCGAATTCACAGTACGAAGGCGCGAAATGAACTGCTGCGCATCTCCCAGAACAACGAGGTCGACAAGGTCTTCCGAGATCTCGCCGCCGAATATCTTCGTGGTAACGCCCCCAGAGTCCAGCCAGTCGCCGCAACCGTCAGCGGTGCGCCAGTAACAGGCCAGCCCTGACGATGTGCAGCTTGAATTTTCCCGCAAAGACGCCCAAAGCAGGGGCAGGAGCAGCAGGCAGGAGCAGGCAACGTCGGCTGCTCCTGCCTCGTGCTCCTGCTCCTGTTTTGCGCCTTTTCGTTTTTGCGGCAGTAATTCTATTAGCTGCCGGCTCCTCCCTCGCTCAAACCAAGCGCCTCGTCGTCATCAAATGTGACGGACTTCCTTACGACGTCGTCGATCGTTTCGTCAAACAGCGCGACCCGCAATCGGGTAAGAGTCTGCTGCCCTGGATCGACTACATTTTCTACCAGCGCGGCGCGCGACTCTCGAATTTTTACGTTCGCGGCATGAGCCTGTCGGCGCCTTCGTGGTCACTGCTCGAAACCGGCCAGCACCTGCAAATCAAAGGTAACGTCGAATTCGATCGCTACACGCTCCACTCTTACGACTATCTGAATTTCTTTCCGCTCTACCTTGCGGGCGTCAATGGCAGTCGCATCGACATGCGCGCGGTAGAGGTGCTCGACTCGCTCGGTCTGCCGATGCTGTCCGATGCGTATCCACACAACGAACGTTACACGACCTATTCAATCTTTCTGCGCAATCCTCGTTACTCGACGCTGCAAAGAAGCCTTCAGGGTCATTTCATGAAGTCGCCGAAAGATTTGTTTGACGAGTGGACCATGGGGTTCGAATTGCGCAGCGCGATCACGGATCAACTCATTAAGGAGCTGATCGCAAAACTCGGCGATCCGAAGATCCGTTATCTCGATCTAATGATGGAAGACTTCGATCACGCCGCGCATCACAACAACGACGTCCAAACTCATCTCGCCGTGTTGAAAGAGATGGATTCCGTGATTGGACAAGTCTGGACCGCGATTCAAAAGAACCCGCTGGCTGACGAAACCGCGATGGTTCTCATTTCCGATCACGGCGTCAACACAGACGAGAAGGTCTACAGCCAGGGATACAACCTGGTGAAGCTGCTCGGCAGTCGGCTGGGTGGTGGCCATCACGTGATCACCAAGCGCAGGCTGATGCTCGACTACTCGATCAAAGGCGTGAATCCGCTTGTCCCGCTAATCACGACGACGACTCCCGACACCTACTATCTCAAAGGCGAGAGCACCGCTTACCCTACTGCGATGCTCGATTTCGACGGTAACGAGCGCGCGTCATTGCAACTGCGCGACAGCGATCTCAACACGCTGCATGTTCTTTTGAAAGAACTTCAACGCGCCGGACTTTCAGATCCGGTTTACCGGGCCGCCGTGAACGAGTTCTTTGACGTGATTGATCGCAGGCGTGACGACTGGAACAAAGATCTCAAGCAGTTACAGAACGAACTGGGCGCACTCGATCGCGCGATCGTCGAACAACGCAAACTGTGGCAGGCGCAGCCAAAGAAGTTTACGAAAGAACAACAGGATGCCGGTCTTGACGACGCCTCGAAACGTATTTGGGTCCAACTCGATCGCTGGCAAACGGAGCACAATGAGTACGCGGAATACGCGCGCACGTTGAAGAATCTGCTGACGCTCTCGTCAGAAGCGTTTTCGCCGGACAAGGTACGGATTCCTGACATCATTCCGCAGATGTCGATGGGCGATCGAAACACCATCAACGAACTTCAGAACTACGTCGTCGGTGTCGCTCCAAACGGGCTCGTCGCAAATCCCAATGGTTCCCTGAACCTCGAACAGAGCTTTGTACACATCAACTATTTCTCACTCTTGCAGGGAATAGCGGTGAGAAACAACGTCCAGCGCGGTATTTCCAATCGCCCGGTCGATTTGATCGCAACACGGCTTACACGCGATCTGGTGTTGCCGCTGATAAACGAACGCGACATCGACAGAGACGTGATCTGGGTAACGGCCGGCGCCGATCGTCAGGCGCTCATACTCTCGCGACGCGGCGCGAACGGTGAGTTGAGCCTGCGTTATCTCCCGATTAGTAATCTCACACAGGACGCAAAGGGGCGTTTACAGTTCAAGCAGATAAGCTGGCAGCCTGGTCTGCCGTTGCAGATGTTCGAAGATCCGAATCTGAATATTCCGAACGCGGATCGAACGGCATGGTTAAGCCAGTGGCACACTGATGAAGAGTGGCTGCAAGCTCTACATAAAACGCATTACTCGAATGGTTTCATCGGTCTCCAGGAAGAGCTTGCGCGTCACGAAATCGAGCGACTATCAACGGACGATCCAAGCCTGAGCGATGATGAGCGATTGATGCGAGAGTTCGCCCGTCGCAAGCGTGAGCTGGTCGAGCCTGACATGTTGATCGTGGCGCAGGATCACTGGAACTTCGACGTTCGTGGTTTCAATCCGGGCGGCAATCACGGTTCGTTCTTCCGCATCTCGACGCACTCGACGTTCATGGTCGCGGGCGGAGCGAGAACAAACGTTCCCCACGCGCTGGAAATTGAAGCGCCTTATGACAGTTTGAGTTTTGTGCCGACCCTGTTGGCATTAACGGGAAATTTACGCGATGATAAGAGCCCTGTACCGGAACTTTGGGAACGGGGCTTCAGAAAATTCCCCGGACCTGTGGTTAAAGAGCTGTTGCCCGACCGCGAAGGATCGAAGGCCACAGCTAATGGAGCGACTGTATCGCCTTGATTGAATCGACAGAAGAGTTCACAGACAACTGGCAGAACGGCGAAACTGAAGAACTCTCCGAAGAACCAGAATCCACTCAAAGCAATGCGCGCCGCTCTCTCGTTTGGCTGCAAACGCTCGCCTTCCTCCTTGGTCTCGGCCTACTCATCTTCGTAATCAACCGCGTCGGCGTGCAACCGCTTTTCGACGCGCTGCTCCGAATCGGTTTCGGCTTCTTCGTGATCCTCGGTCTCAGTGGACTGCGTCACGTGCTGCGCACGATCTCGATGCGCGCGGCTGTGCCGCCGGAACACCGGCGCATTAGTTTTCGCAACGCATTCGCGGCACGTCTCGGTGGCGAGGCGATCAGTTTTCTGACGTTTACTGGTCCACTGCTTGGCGAAGCGACGAAGGTCGCACTGTTGCGAAAACGAGTGCCGTTGACTTACGGAGTACCGGCGCTTGTCGTCGATAATCTGATCTACAACCTCTCAGTAGTCTTCTTCGTGTTGAGCGGCGCGGTCGTGATGTTGTTGCGATACCCGTTGCCGCCGTCTGTGTACGTTGTGCTTTTGATCATTGCCGCGGTTGCAGCGTCAGGGATATTGATTGCCGGCATCGCCGCTAAACGTCGCGTGATGTTGCTCACGTGGGTCATCGATCGACTCGGCGAACTGCGGCTCAGTCCAAAAGTCATACTCAAGCGCCGCCAACACATCTATCATCTCGAGACGAAGGTTTACGACTTCTACAAACATCATCCGGCTGCGTTCTTTGCGATGATCGCCTGCAATCTGCTGGCGCACGCCGCGAGCGTTTTGGAAGTCTATCTCGCACTGAAGATGCTGGGCTTCCAGTCGCAAGTCTCTCAGGCCTACATCATCGAGTCGCTGACTAAAGTAATCAACTTCGTGTTCGCATTTGTTCCCGGAACAATCGGCGTTTATGAAGGCGGCACTGAAGTTATCCTGCAAAAAGGACTCGGCTTCACG
>DATEWS010000671.1:0-3132 GCA_035257785.1 Pyrinomonadaceae bacterium | reverse complement strand
GTCGGCGTTCTCCGCATCAACAGTCTTACAGACGGCGAAGCAAATGAAATCCGCGCACGTCTCCAGGATCTTG
The DNA here is from genome assembly GCA_035257785.1 of Pyrinomonadaceae bacterium. GTDB lineage: Bacteria > Acidobacteriota > Blastocatellia > Pyrinomonadales > Pyrinomonadaceae > PSRF01. The sequence goes on along the minus strand of DATEWS010000671.1, from coordinate 3,059 downwards.
TTAAGCAGGGCGCGCAGAAAATTGTAATTGACGTTCGCGACACTGCGGGCGGCTCACTGACCGAAGCCGTTACAGTTGCGAATCTGTTCATCAAGGACGGCGTGCTCGCACAAACGATCGGCAAGGAAGGCAAGGCCTTAAAAACCTTTACGGCCGATCCGAAAGCGACGATATTCTCCGGTCCCGTAGTCGCGCTAATTGATACCGGCACGGCGGGCGCGGCTGAGGTAATCGCGTCAGCGTTGTCGGAACGGAATCGCGGCCAGGTAGTCGGCGAGAAGAGCTTTGGCGCCGGCACTGAACAGCAACTGTACACGCTGCGCGGTGGCGATGGTCTTCTGCTCACCACCGTTAAATGGGCGAGCTCTAATGGCAAGCCGTTCCTCGGAGAAGATCGTGCTCATTCAGGCGTAGCTCCGAATGTCGAAGTCAAAGGACAGGAAGTGTCCGACGCAGTCGATCCGGATGATCTAACGGGCAATGATGACGACGCGATCAAACAGCCCGACCAGAGTAATGAGAAGCGCGACGTCACACCAGCGCCGGCAACGAAACCAGCAGTCGAGGATATACAAATGAAGAAAGCTCTCGAGCTTTTGAAAGACAAGCCGGCGTCTCAACGCGCGGCGTAATCTACGAACACAGATGACGCGGATGGAAGCGGATTAGATCCGTATTCCATCCGCGTTTTTGTGTGTTCCATATCGGGTAAGCAAACATTGGATTTCGCTTGTGAATCTGTTGCAACTCACCATTTTGCCGCATTGATTGCTAGAATCACGCCACTTACCAACGTTCTTCAGATCACCCGACATTGAGGAATAGTGCTTGCAGCATGCTCGACTGTACTCGAGAAGTACTGATCTTTTGCAAGGAGAAGCAGAGCGATGATTTTGACTAACAAGTTACTCCCGGTGGCCTTGATCGCCGCCCTGATCGGTGGCTCGGTTGGCGCGCTGGTCATGCACAAGAGCCAGCCGGCAACGGCTGAGACCACAACAACCGCAGCGCCGTTAGCACAGCCTCAGGCTGCGACGGCTGAACAGGTTTCGTACGACGAAGCAGTTCCTAGTGAGTTTAAAACAGCCGGCGAGCAGACGGCTTACAAGACAGGTTTTGCGGACGGCTATGCCGCAGCCAGTCAAACAGACCAGAGAACAGTGATAAGCCCGCGACGCACTTCGACGCGAGTCGTTTATCGCAACTCAGGCAGTCGTGCTTCGTCTAATCGCGTTTACTACAACTACGAACCGCGTAAACGCAGTTTCTGGGACAAGCACCGCGATAAGTTGACTGTCGCGATGGGTGCCGGCGCCGGTGCTGCGATCGGTGGATTGATTGGTGGCAAAAAGGGTGCGGCCATTGGTGCCCTGTCGGGCGGCGGCGGTTCAGCCTTGTGGACGTACAAGCTGCGCAACCGAAACCGGAACTACTAATTTAGCTTAGAGGTCCGGAGTAGTGAGCAAAGCTAAATTCGCTATCGCTCTAACTATTCTCAGTGTTGCAACAATTGGGTGGGCGGTTCCGACTCGAGGGACCGCCCCTCAACATGTTCAGCGGCTGGGACCCGCCAACGTGGTGGCGCCGATTCGTCTTCGTGATGAACGCGAGCGCGGCCTGTTGGCGCAGGGCTGGATCAACGGCGCCGGTCCGTTTGTCTTCGCGATCGATACGGGCGCAGGTGTTTCGCTGATCAGTCGTAATGTTGTAGAGCGAGCAAGATTGGGGATGACGAAGTCGCGCCGGCCGCTGGTTGGCGGACTTAGTACGTCGCCGATCGCGTCGGATCAGGAAACGCAGATCTCAGGGATTGCTTTAGGGCAACGAGACAACAGAGTGCCGGGTGGTTTTACGGCGGCGGTGGTGAATACTCTGCCGGGCTCGATTGATGGAGTTTTGGATCCGACGGAAGTATTCAAACCGTTTGGATACTCGGTTGACTTGCCAGGAAACGAATTACAGGTTTTTGATACTGCATCGTATCGTCTGCGAGTGACTGACGTGCCGAGAGAGGGTGCGGTCGTGCGTTGGGTGCGTGAAGCGGGCAGCAATCGACCGTTTGTCAGACTCAGCGATGGTCGCCTGGCGTTACTCGATACTGGATCGCGCCTTGGGTTGGCGTTAAATGAGGGAAGGCGAGCGGCCGATCGTGGTGACACCATTCGCGATCTTGGTGGTGGAACAATTCAATCGCGACGCATTGAACCACAAACGGTAAGTATCGGCGCATTGGTGTTGAATAAGGTGCCGACGGATTTGTTGACCGGTGTGGCGCCGGGGACGCCGATCATCATCGGACGCGGAGCGCTCTTCCCATTCAAGATCACCTTCGACCCCGCCTCACGGCTCATCGCGTTCGAGCCAACAGAACGCAGTTAACAAACCTGATTGACAATTTATTGGTGACAGTCCTAAAGTGCTACGCGTTCGACATCATTCACGCGTGAGCCCCGCAGCCTCTCGCACACCTCCTGACGCTGGCCCACAGAAAGATCTCTCTCATGCAAAGCACTCTTGGACGCTTCCGGTTGCTACCGATCCTTTTCAGTGTCTTGGTTGTCGCTGCCCTAGTGCTATTCACTCTTTTCCGAGTTCGATCCGTCGAGGCGCAGTCGTGTGAAAACATTCCTCAGGGCAGCGGTGAGAGTATCGCCGCGAACATCTCGATCCGGGATACCGGACAGCCAGTGAGTGAAACTGCCCTTGTTCCCGCCTCAACTTACATTAAGGTCAACGCGCTCGCCACAGCGTTCTTAAAACGCCCTGCAATATAGAACCCGAATACCGTTGCCGAATACATCCACGAGATGTTGAAAGCTAATGCGAAGCAGGATTCTAAGTAAGTCGCAAGACTGTGCTAATTCGCAGTGCTCCTCCGGTGCGTGAGCTAATGGTGATTCAGTCAATTGTGTGATGCCGTGAGGCGATCCCTTCGAAACTCAGATAGCTCACATCGCTACCCCAGTTCAATGAAGAGCTTGATGAAGTACGATAACTAAAGACTGCTGAAACGTTAAAGCGGAATGTTCCCGTGCTTCTTAGGTGGGTTAGCGTCGCGT
>DATEWS010000670.1:0-2733 GCA_035257785.1 Pyrinomonadaceae bacterium | reverse complement strand
GCTGGTCGAAAACTGCGTGTTGCTTGAGCTTAAAGCAGCACGCAGTTTGGATTCATCGCACCGCGCACAACTTTTGAATTATCTTAGAGCGACGGATATTGAGGTGGGGTTACTACTGAATTTCGGCGAGAGGCCCGAGTTCAAGAGACTGGTTTTCGATAATCTCAAAAAGGGAACCCACAATCCGTAAAAAATCCGTGTCTATCCGCGGCGTTGTTTGTCGCAACGTGCCCGCGCGCGCTCAATTCGTCTTTTCATCCGGCGATTCATTTTAATTACCTACCTGTTTCTCTGATTGATTGTCGTACGATTGCGTTGCCTCGCAAGTTCGACTCATCTAACTGTTAACGCGGATTTTTCCTGCAAAAAGGGCCTTCGTGCTGGTAAACTTCGAAACAGGATGGCAGTCACTGACTCACAAACGGAGCACGTCAGCGAGATCGAAGCAGCTTTGCTCGATGCCGAGCTCTTCATCAAGTACCAGGCGCCCGAACGGGCCATCAAACGCCTCCGCACTGCACTGGAAATGAACAGTCGTTCAATCAAATTGCGCGAACGACTGCGCGAGATCTGCGCCGCCCACAAGCAGAACGAAGAAGCGGCACGGCAAAGCCTCGCCCTCGCTGGTCTCTACCTCGAACGAGAAGACTTCGACACGGCCCACGAACGTCTGCTCGAAGCCAAACAGTTTGACGAACGGATAAACATCGCCGCCGGTCTCGAAGCCATTCGTCGCGCCCGTCGCCCTGACCTGAAACCCACACCCGCGCCCGAACCGCATTTCGAACGCAAACATTTCACGCTCGCCGGCGACCTCTCGGCAATCAGCGTTTTTGACGCCATTCAGGTGATCGAAAACGCACGCTTGAACGGCGTGCTGACACTCACGCAGCCAAAGCGGCAGGGCCAGGTTAAATTCAACGACGGTCGCATCGTCGATGCGGTTTGTGATGGCGACGTTGGTGATATGGGTTTTCAGAAGCTGGTCGAGATTACGAGCGGCACGTTTGAGTTTCAAAAAACCGAGGAACAGTTTCCCATCCGCATTCAGGCAGTTAGTAACACTAATCTCATTCTCGACACGTTACGCATGCTTGACGAGCGCAAGCAGTAACACTAATCAATCAACACGCGAGTGTTGAGTGCTTCGGCTTTCTCAATCGCGGTGAGAAGCCGTAGAAACTGGTTGTAGTTCCGACTGCGTGAAGTGAGGCGTGCGACTTCCGATTGGCTCAACTCACTACGCAAAATCAGATCTAGAAAGTCGTAATAGTCTGCTGCGGCTTCGAACGGAAGTTCGCGCGTGTAGGTGGTTGTGTCGCTGTCTTCGGAGCGAAAACCTGCGAGTAGATCGAAAATGTTGTCGGTGGTGAGGCGCGCTGCTTCACGCGTGAGAACAATCGGCACGCGCAACTCAAAAAACCGCAAACCATCTTCTGTCACTATGCGCCGCAACTCCTTCGTCGCCTCACCATCAAACGGCGACTCCGGATCGATCAATATGCGAAGCAGTCTTGGCTGATCATCCTTGTCCAGCGTGTCGAGCGAAAGCTGCACGCGATCAGCGAGAAACTTTTCAAACTGCGCCTCGACCGGATAATTGATTCGTCCCAGACAACCGACTGACTCGCCGTCGCCCGCCGTGTCGAGCGGCAGACAGGCCGGACACTGGCTGCACACCACCGTAGCTTCCTGCATGCGTTCGATTTCGGGGCTGGCATTTTCAACCCACTGAAGTTTATCGATCGACGGCGCAGTAGCGTCGCCGGTGGTGAGCTTCGCGTGCAGGCTGCTCAACCGTCCCCATTCGCGCAGGTGGCGTTCGGAATAGTTTGCGCGCAGGGGGCAGGCGTATTGCAGTGCGAATTCGAGCGACATCGTAGAAACCACTAACACAGAGACAGCGATCGAGCAAGCAGGAGCAGAAGACAGGAACAGGATGGGATGACCTGCCCGGCTCCCTGCCTCCTGCTGCTTTCTTTGTGATAAGCTCTTTGCATTCCCGCAGGAAGGTCATGCCAATGGCAGTCAGTCAGGAACTCTTGGAAATACTCGCGTGTCCAGCTTGCAAAGCTAAGGTCGAACTCAAGCCCGACGGCTGCGCGATCAAGTGCGTCGAATGTAAACGCGTCTATCCGATTCGCGATGATATCCCCGTAATGCTCATTGACGAGGCGACTATCGAAGAGTGAGCTCGATGAACAGCCTGCGCGACATCGTTCAGCTTCAGGACGCCGCGCAACCATTGGCGCCGCCTCGCTGGGACTGGTCTGAGGTGCGCAAGGTCCTTTTGATCCGGCTGCGATCGATTGGCGATACTGTCCTGGCGACTCCTTCAGTAGTGGCTCTCAAGCGTTTTCTTCCGCGGGTTCAAGTCGACGTTCTCGTTGAAGACTGGGTGGCGCCGGTACTCGATCATCACCCACACATCGACAACGTAGTGGTGCTCGAACGCGGGGGGCTGATGAGTCGGGCGCGGGTTGCGCGTGAACTCCGCGCGAGCAATTACGACGTTGTTTACAATCTTCACGGTGGTACAACGGCGACTTTTCTGACGCGAGCCACCGGGGCTCGTCACCGGGTCGGCTTCAAGACTTACCAGTACGCGCAACTTCACAACCAGCAGGCGCCGTCACCCTTGCTGCTCTGGGGACAACAAAAGACACACTCCGTCGAACAGCAACTCGCACTGCTCGGTTGGACCGGCGTTCCAGTTACCGATCGACCACGTAC
>DATEWS010000669.1:0-9509 GCA_035257785.1 Pyrinomonadaceae bacterium | reverse complement strand
CTGACGAGCAAGCAGGATGTGCTCGCGCGTTTGCGGCATCGGGCCGTCAGTAGCTGCCACCACCAGAATCGCGCCGTCCATCTGCGCCGCACCCGTGATCATGTTCTTCACGTAGTCGGCGTGTCCCGGACAGTCAACGTGGGCGTAGTGACGGTTCTTCGTTTCATACTCCACGTGCGCCGTCGCGATCGTGATGCCTCGCGCCTTCTCTTCCGGCGCCTTGTCGATCTGATCGAAGGCCACAAACTGCACTTTCGGATTATTCTTCGCCAACACCTTCGTGATCGCTGCCGTCAACGTCGTCTTGCCGTGATCCACGTGCCCGATCGTGCCGATGTTCACGTGTGGCTTGGAACGGTCAAATTTTTCCTTCGACATCTTTTTATCCCCGTGTGCGCAGACTCAGTCTGCATTTAATGTTGAAAAGAAAAGGCACAGACTCTATAAGCCTGTGCCACTCCTCCGCCGCTATTTAGCGACCCCCTGGACCTTTGCAATCACTTCCTCCGCAACGTTCTTCGGCGCCTGGTCATAGCGCTCAAAGTGCATCGTTGACGTTGCGCGACCCTGAGTCGCCGAACGCAAGTCCGTCGTATAACCAAACATCTCCGAAAGCGGCACGAATGCGGTAATCACTTGCGCACCGCCGGGTCGAGGCTCGGTCTTTTCAATTTGCCCGCGTCGCCGCATCAGGTCGCCGTTTACGGCGCCCATGTAGTCGTCAGGCGTCACAACTTCAATCCGCATGATGGGCTCCAGCAATACTGGCTTTGCTTTTCGCACCGCGTCCTGAAAAGCGAGTGAACCGGCAATGTGGAACGAGCGCTCATCCGAGTCGACCTCGTGATAACCACCGAACACCAGGCGCACCCTGATGTCCACGAGTTCATAACCAGCGAGGAAGCCACGCTCCATCGCGTCTCTGATCCCGCTCTCAACCGGCTTGATGTACTCCTTCGGAATAGCACCGCCCGTGATTTTGTTTTCGAAAACAAACCCCTCGCCCGGAGCAGGCTCGATCTCGATTTCCACGTGCCCAAACTGGCCACGGCCGCCTGTCTGCTTCTTATAAATCTCCTTGCCGGGCGCCGGTTGCGTAATGGTCTCGCGGTAGGCCACCTGCGGCTTGCCGACGTTGGCCTCAACACCAAACTCACGCTTCATGCGATCGACGATGATCTCGAGGTGAAGCTCACCCATGCCGGCGATGATCGTCTGTCCGGTTTCCTGATCGGTTGACACGTTGAACGAGGGATCTTCCTGTGCGAGTCGATTCAGTGCGACTCCGAGCTTGTCCTGATCCTGACGCGTCTTCGGTTCAACGGCAACGCGAATAACAGGCGCCGGAAACTCCATCTTCTCCAGGATGATGGGCTTGGTCTCATCACAAACTGTATCGCCGGTCGTGACCTGCTTCATGCCGCCGATGGCAATAATCTCGCCTGCGCTCGCGTCTTCAATGTCTTCGCGCTTGTTGGCGTGCATTCGCATCAACCTGCCGACACGCTCCTTACTGCCCTTGACCGGATTGAAGGCATATGAACCTGCCTTGATCGTGCCACTGTAAATTCGCACGAACGACAACTGGCCCAGATGCTTGTCCGCCATGATCTTGAAGACGAGCCCTGCAAACGGAGCAGAGGCTTCAGCGGGTCGAGCTTCAATAGCGTCAGATTTCGGATTGATGCCTTCAACCGGTGGTACATCAAGGGGCGACGGGAGATAGTCGACGACGGCGTCGAGCAGTGTCTGCACGCCTTTGTTTTTGAAAGCGGAACCGGTGACGACTGGAACGAGTTTCAATCCGATCGTTCCCGCGCGCAGCGCTTTGCGAATCTCGGCTTCGGAAATCTCTTCACCTTCGAGATACTTGTGCATTAAGTCGTCATCAATGCTCGCGACAGCTTCGATCAACTTCTCGCGCGCAGCAGCGGCGGCGTCTTTAAGATCTTCAGGGATGTCAGTTACTTCGTACTCAGATCCCTTGGTCTCGTCTTTCCAAACCAAACCCTTCATCGCAATCAGATCGACGACGCCCTTGAGTTGATCTTCGAGACCAATCGGAATCTGTAGTGCTACGGGATTTGCGCCCAGACGCGTGATGATCGACTCGAACGAGCGATCGAATGAAGCACCTGCGCGATCGAGTTTGTTGATAAAGCAGATTCGCGGCACGCCATACTTGTCAGCCTGGCGCCAGACAGTTTCAGATTGCGGTTCGACACCCGCAACGCCGTCAAACACGGCGACTGCGCCGTCGAGCACACGCAGCGAACGCTCGACCTCCATCGTGAAATCAACGTGACCGGGAGTGTCGATGATATTGATGCGATGATCGACGCCGTTTCTTTCCCAGAAACAGGTTGTCGCAGCGCTGGTAATCGTGATACCGCGCTCCTGCTCCTGCTCCATCCAGTCCATCGTTGCCGTACCCTCGTGCACCTCGCCGATCTTGTGCGTGATGCCCGTGTAATAAAGGATACGTTCGGTGGTGGTGGTCTTACCGGCATCGATGTGGGCCATGATGCCGATATTCCTGAACTTGCTTAAATCGTGCTTAGCCATTGCTTTAATTCCTATAGGACCAATAGGTCATATAGGACCTATTACCACTTATAGTGAGCGAAGGCCTTGTTCGCGTCCGCCATGCGGTGCGTGTCTTCCTTCTTCTTCACCGCGTTGCCGCGGTTGTTTGCCGCGTCGAGAATCTCGGCCGCTAAACGATCGGTCATCGTCTTTTCGCCGCGGCCGCGGGCGTAGGAGACGATCCAGCGAATTGCAAGGGCACCGCGCCTTTCCTGGTGAACTTCGATCGGAACCTGATAAGTCGAACCACCGACGCGGCGTGACTTCACTTCAACCGTCGGTTTGACGTTGTCGATGGCGCGCTTGAAAACCTTCAACGGCTCTTCGCCGGTCTTGTCGCCAATCTGTCGCATGGCATCGTAGAAAATGCTCTCTGCCACGCTCTTCTTGCCTTCCCACATCACGCCACAGATGAATTTCGTCACCAGCGGGCTGTTGTACACGGGATCCGGAAGCACATCACGTCGTTCGGCTACTCGTCGTCTTGGCATAACTTACTTTCCAGCTCCCTTCGGACGTTTCGCTCCATACTTCGATCGTCCCTGTTTGCGATCCGCCACGCCGACTGAGTCGAGCGTGCCGCGAATCACGTGATAACGGACGCCCGGAAGGTCCTTCACACGGCCGCCGCGGATAAGAACAATCGAGTGCTCCTGGAGGTTATGACCGACGCCGGGGATGTAGGTCGTGACCTCGATGCCATTGGTCAGGCGCACGCGAGCGACTTTGCGTAGCGCGGAGTTCGGCTTCTTGGGTGTTTGTGTGTAAACACGGGTGCAGACACCACGCTTCTGAGGTGAACTCTGAAGCGCAGGACTGGCCGTCTTGTACTTGACCTGCTGGCGACCTTTGCGAACAAGCTGATTTATCGTCGGCACTGTTTTCCTCGTTGATGCGGGCGCGTTAGACGCGCAAAAAGGCCCCTTGCCTGCCTCTTTCCGGAACCAGTCCGGCAGTCAGCGCAGGCGGCTGCCCTGTTGAAAAATTGGTTTATAGGGACGTTCTGTTTACGCTTTTTATAACGCGGCGGGTGTGGATCGTGGCTTCCCTCAAGCCGAAACTTTTCTGTGGCGTCGCATTAATGGGCGAGAAGTTTCCTTCTGCGCGGGTAAGCGCTGGACGCGTACCAAATTTACGCCACAATAATTGTCAACGACCGAATTGCACGCCGGTCGAGCAACGCCTCCACCCCTTACAGAACCAACTGGACGTTGCTTATTTGTTTTCAGACATTTAGTCCGAAACGGGAGACTATACGGATGCGCGCGAATTGTGTCAAGCGCGCGAGCGACTTTTAGCCACTGATTACGCGGATTAAATGCCAGATTCCATAGCCTGCGGCGCCGATGATCAAAACCAGCAAGACTGCCAACGCCGTCATTAGCAATTTGAACTTCCGATAACGCTTCTTGTCCGGTGGCGCGAGCGAGCCTTGCGGGAAATATGGTGGCGGTGTGTATGTGGCCATGATCAATCCTCTGGTGACGGCGACGCGCCGGCCTTCTTTAACTCCTCTTCCTTCTGCTTCTTCAGCAGGTCTTCATTGTGCTTCCGGCCCACGCGAATGCGTTTTATTCCCTCTTTAGCGTCATCGAGACCGTCCTGAGCCCGGTAGTTATCCGGATCGAGCTCCAACGACTTCGAGAACGCTGCTGCCGCTGCGTCATACTGGGCCAACTTCGTATACGCGACGCCGAGGTCGTAGAACATGTCCGCGTCGTCCTCTTTCCGCTTCGTCGCCTCGCGATATTCCCGGATAGCCTCACTGTATTGACCGAGACCCGCATAAGTTTGTCCGAGCGCGTAATGAGCTTCGGCATCGTCGGGATGGTCGGCGAGATACTTCTTATAAGTCTCAACTGCTTTCTTATACTCGCGTTCTGCTTCCTCCTGCTTGCCGAGGGATTCGTAGCCCAGCGCCAGCCGGAAATGCGCTTCGGAGAGGTCCGGATCAAGACGAACCGCCTCCATTAACGCCAGCACAGCCTCGGCGTCCTGGTCGTTCCGGTATAACTCCTTCCCGTTGTCCAAAAGACTGCGAGCCCGCGTCCGATCACCCGCTAAATTATTGGACACTTCGGGGGTTCCGGCACTATTATTCGGGCTCTGCTGTCCGCCGCGCTTGCAACCGATTGCCAGAATCATCAGCCACACGGCGCAGATTAAGAGAATCGATCTCATCCAGTAGAAGTTTCTGCCTCGTTTGAAAGCACTTAGGTTGGGGATGCAGCAAACTTATCTAACGTCAATTCGTTAGCAGAGTCAAACGAGCCACTAAATGCCAGGTTGAATGGAACCCAGTGCCAATTGACACTTTTCTTCGATCAAACCATTCACCGTAAGGAGTGCACATGTTTACAAATCATTTCCGGCTAGCGAGATATTTGGCGCCCATTGCCCTGGTCGCCTGTATGTCCGTGCCGCAGGCTTTCGCTCAAAAAACTAAAATCGTCAACGTTGTCAGTGCCCCCCTATCGCTGAGTTTGACTGCGGATACAAACACCGTGCTTGCTTGCGCAGATGGTGGTGCCCCGCAGGTTCGTCTCAAGGCGAACGCCGTTTCCCCCAGCGGTTACCCCATCAAATACAAATGGACGACTGACGCGGGAACCATCAGCGGTGAAGGGCCAGTCGTGACTTGGAACCTTGCGGGCCTAACGCCCGGTTATCACAAGGCATCGCTCGATATTCTGACTACGGCCAGTGACGCTTCCTGCCAGGCGTTCTCGTCGGTCAGCGTACTCGTGAAACCTTGTGTGGCAGTTCAGCCTGTCTGTCCGGCGATTGAGATTAGTTGTCCCACTGCCGTGGCGATGGATCAGCCGCTCACGTTCACTTCGCGTTACAGCGGTGGAATACCGGCTAACGTCACGCCTGTTTATAACTGGACCGTCTCAGCCGGAACGATTATCTCGGGCCAGGGCACCGACACAATCAGAGTCGATACTGCGGGTCTCGCGGGCCAGACTGTCAGAGCGTCGCTCTCGATGGGTGGCTACAATCTCGAATGTTCCGCCGACTGCGCAGTCACGATTCCGCTTCCAAGACCGGTAAGCAAGAGGTTTGACGAGTTTCCCGACATCTCGCGCAACGACGAGAAGGCACGTCTCGATAACTTCGGTATCGAGATGCAAAACGATCCGACAGCGACCGCGTACGTGATCGTCTATCCCGGGCGTTCGAGCAAACGCGGTGAGGTCCAACACCATGCGAGTCGCGTTGTTGATTACCTGGTGAACTCGCGCAACCTCGATCAGAATCGCATCAAGACGCTCGTCGGTCCGGCAAGAGATGAGCTCTACGTTGAGTTGTGGATCACTCCGCAAGGCGCGACGCCACCGAATCCATAGTTAGCCACGGATAAACAGGGAGCAGGAGCAGCGTTCAGAAGCAGGTGAAAAAATCTGCTCCTGAAGGCTGCTCCTGCTCCTATTTTCGTGGCTGATTTCTTGCTCTATAATTCAACGACCCGACAAATTTGTACGAGAAACTTACAGGTGGGAGACACAGAATGATGTTCCGTACTAAATCAGGATACCAGTCCATCTCGATCCTGCTTTTGATGCTGGTGCTCTCGTTTTCCGCAGCGGCCCAGGCCGATAAGGAAAAGAAAGACAAAGACGGCAAAAAACCACTAACCGGCACGCCCGTAATGTGGAAAGATCCGACCGACATCGAGAGCCGGAATCTGATTCTCGGCGCAGGCGGCGAGGAGATGAAGCCCGACACCAGCAAAGTGACCTTTATCGAACAGAAAACCGGCGGCTTTTCGACCAAATATCGCGTCCGCGATGGCAAAGGCAACGAATGGATAGCGAAGATCGGAAAAGAAGCTCAGACCGACACCGCAGCTAATCGACTAGTGTGGGCCCTCGGGTACGAAGCAGAGATTGCCTATCTCATTCCCCATTTAAAAATCGAAGGCAAAGGTGAATACGACAACGTCCGACTCGAAGCGCGTCCGGCCAACGTCAAGCGCGGCGGAAACTGGATGTGGGAGAACAACCCCTTCATGGACAAGCCGGAATTCAAAGGCCTGAAGATCCTGATGGTGATGCTCAACAATTGGGATATGAAAGACGATAACAACGAGATCCTCGCCACGCGCGGTGATACTACCGGGGAGGGAGAGCTGCGCTACATCATCAGCGATCTTGGCGGGACGTTTGGAAAGACTGGCGGCTTTCTTTCACGCAGTCGCAACAAGCCGTCTGATTATGTGAAGGCTGAGTTCATCAAGAAGGTCAATGGCGATGTGATTGACTTTAACTATGGCGGCAAGAACCAAAAGCTGTTTGAAGGAATCACCCTCGCGGATGCACGCTGGTTGAGTGATTTGCTGAAACGATTGAGTGACGAGCAGATCAAGGACGCGTTTCGGTCAGCGAATTACTCGGCGGAAGAAGTTAACCAACTGGCTGGTGCGTTCAAGGCCAGGATAGCTCAATTAGCAAACCCTGGAAGCTCCGTAGCGGAGAAGAATTAGCCACGGATTTAACGGATGAATGCGGATCAATCCGTATTCATCCGTGTTATCTGCGGCTAAACTATTTAACGACGTCGATCGCGATGAGTTGTTGACCGGAGATCACGAACTCCGCGGGCGGCAATTCCATTTCATACACCGGTGATAAGACTGTCGGCGTATAACCACCCGACGTGCGATCGCTGTTCAGCGTCGCGACAACCGACGGTGGCAGACTCGGCATTTCACTGGTTCCAATCACTGCGCCATTCGTAATCCGGAACAATTTCACGTACAGCCGATCGCTCTTCTTCACCGTGTTGATTGCTTTGACTAGTTGGCTCAGATCCTGCGGCACAAACGCCTTCGCCGGCGATCCTTCCTGCAAAGCACCGCCATCACCAACAAACACCAGCAACTGTCCGAGTCCGGCATCTTCCGGAATCTGCACCGGAATCCTTTGCACAAACTGTTTACCGGATTCAGTTCTGACGTAAGCCTGCACCTCGATTTTCTCGCCACGTCGAACCTCAGTACGGTCAAGCGTGATGCGCTCGAGTGTCCCGAGGTACCGAGTCTCAGTTGAATCGATGTCCAAAGTGATGCCGTCGAGTTGGACATCATCGAAACCGCTCGTGAGGAGTGTGCTAATAGGCGCCGCAATCGAGCTCGCGGCCAGGATCGCTGAGTTATTCGCCGAGAAGCGGCGATCGATTTGAATTGTCTCCTGACCCTTAACTTTGATTTCGCCCTTGACGCTGATCGTCGAATCACCGAGCGCACGTTCGCTGGAGGTGATCGTGTTAAAGAGAGTGATGTTGAGCAGCAATGGCGTAAGGAACGAGTCGTTAGCCATCTCGTATGAATAGGTTTCGCTTCGATCGCGACTCGTGTGCAGAGTAACCTTCACCGGAATCATCTTCGGCTCCTGACGTAGCACGCCAAAAATTCCCGAAGCGCGATCCTGCGAAATCGAGCCGACCATCTTTCCAGGCACCGACAGCTTGAACGAGTTGTTCATGTTCGAGATGACGGTGACAACGGACGACTCAGTCATCGGCATGTCCGACGCACCTAAGCTCAGAAAGGGATGACCAAAAGCATAAATGCGATCGTTATCACGGAGAGTCACCGTGCCCGCTGCCGCGAGTGAATAGTCGCCGCGAACGAGTTGCACACTGATCGAACTTCCCGGCGGGAACGTGTTGCCGTTGACTTCCGCAAGCGGCGTGATCGCAGCCGAACCACCAACACCGGAAACCGGCAGCAGTCCACTTGCGGCCAACTGCGGCGCGAATGCCGCAAGTGATTCCTGACTAATGCCACTGAACACGAGTGGGGTTGCAATCGGCGTCATCTGCTGTCCGATTAAAGGCATTAGCGGTGAGCCGGCCGAAACAGGAGCGAGCAGTGAAACGGATGAGACAGCGGGTTTCGGTAGATTTGGTTTCCAGTCAGTGCCTGCGAGTTGCGAGAACGAAACCACGCGCGGTTCTTTTGGCTTGACGTTTTCCGATCCCTTGTTGAAGAGATCGATCATCTGCTTGATCGGCGTGATCCCGGCAATCGGTTCCTTTGAAAATGGAAAACTAAAAGCGATCGCGCCGACGATCTTGCCGTCGATGTAAACCGGCGATCCGGACATACCGGCAAACACGCCCGTCTTCTCGACGTTTGCGCCGGTCAGTCTTGCGATAATGGCTGACTGTCGTGGCCCGGGAAAACCGGGGAGAACTCCAAGGATCTCAACGCCGAACTCTTCAGTTTCGCTTCCGCTAAAGACAGTTCGTGCGGTTCCCTTCATGCCCGGCCGCAGATCTTCGAGTGGAAACAGTGCCGGAGCTTTCGGTTGCGGAGCTTGAGCCAGGGCGACGCCGGCCGCCAGGGCAATGAGTAATGCGCTGAGAATAGGAGTAAATCTGTTCATCATACGGACTATAATCTTCGGTCAAGAATGCGGTCAAGGTAATCTGATTCTCCGCGTTCTCTGCGTATCGCGGCGATCTCGGTGTTAAGAAGATCGTTATAACGCAGAGATCGGCGAGATACGCAGAGAACGCAAAGTTTATGGACGATCTTCAAGCCTTCATCCTCGCAGGCGGTGCCTCCAGCAGAATGGGAACTGATAAGTCTCTGTTGCCGATTGAAGGTCAAACGTTTACCGCGCGAATCGCAGAAACTCTACTCAAGCTAACAGACTCAGTTTCCGTCGTCGGCCGCGAGTCAGGTTTGACGTTGCCAAGCGTTCCGGATGTGTATCCGCACTGGGGTGCGCTGGGTGGACTGCACGCGGCGCTTACTGTGTGCAAAAGGGAGTGGGCGATCGTTGTAGCCTGTGACCTGCCTTTTGTTACTGCGGAGCTCTTCTCGTTCCTTGCTGAAAAGCGGATGGACCATGAAGCAGTCGTGCCGGTTCAGGAAGACGAACGGCCGCAGCCGCTCGCAGCACTTTATCGCG
>DATEWS010000668.1:0-5237 GCA_035257785.1 Pyrinomonadaceae bacterium | reverse complement strand
CGCCAACAGCGACAACCTCGAACAAGCCGCGCGCGAAGCTCGCTACGCATTTCTCGAACGAACAGCCAAACGCGTTTCGGCCAAGTACGTCCTGACCGCGCACACCATGGACGACCAGGCCGAAACAGTGCTGCTGCGACTGATGCGCGGCAGTGGCGGCTACGGTCTCGGCGGCATGGATGCCGTGCGTCCGCTGGCTAAAAACAGTTCCATCAAACTGGTGCGACCACTCCTCTGGGCAAGACGACTCGAGACCGAAGACTATTGTCTCCTTCGAAAAACTACGTTTTTGTCTGACGAGATGAACGACGATCAAGCGTTTGCGCGCGTCCGTGTCCGCAAACAACTCCTGCCCCTCATGAAGTCGTTCAATAATCGTGTCGTCGAAGCACTTTCACGCACGGCCACGCAATTGCGCGAGGACGGCACCGTTCTTTTTAACGACTCAGGTGCACTTTTACGGCGGGCGGTGGTGTCTAAGGATGGGAGCGGTGATGTAAGTGAAACCAGCGCGCCCGCATTGGACGTAAAGGTGCTGGCAAACGCGCCGCCCGCCCTGCGGCGCCGGGCGTTGCGAGAGTGGTTATCGGAAGCGAGAGGCAGCGCGCGGCGACTTGAAATGGTTCATCTGCTGGCGGTCGAGAAGCTTTTGGAAGGAAATGTGGGCGGCCGAGTGGTGGAGTTGCCGCAGGGCGGGCGCGTCACACGGCGGCGAAACCGGCTGGAGTTTGACGTTGAAATCGATTGAAAAAGCCCGGGGAACCTTAGTTGCGCCTTTGCATCAAAGGAATGGGTGATTGATTTAGTAAACACGCCGCAGATGGGCGGCGACAAATGACGCCCTGATAAGGTATTATCGGGGGTCGGAGGCGTTAATGAATTTGAGTTCTACGGCAAGACAAATAGTTTTTTGGCTCCTGATAATCGCGGGGGCACTTCTCTTGTACAAGCTCGTCAACCCACGTGGCAGCAGTTACCAGAACGTAGATCTGACCCGGTTGGATAGTTTGATGCAGGCCGGTCAGATTAAAGAGTTAACTGTTAAGCAAGGTGAGACGGTAGCG
This sequence comes from Pyrinomonadaceae bacterium, assembly GCA_035257785.1. GTDB lineage: Bacteria > Acidobacteriota > Blastocatellia > Pyrinomonadales > Pyrinomonadaceae > PSRF01. Next base: position 4,173 of record DATEWS010000668.1, on the reverse strand, counting down.
ATCGACCTCAATGGTCAGGAATATCGAGTAGCGTTGTCGAACGAGCCGGCGAAGAACGACTTGCTCAAGTCGGCGCGCGAGCTCGTCAACGGCAAACCGCGCGTGGCGAAGGTCCAGGAAGAGTCAAGCAGTAGTTATATCTGGCCCATGCTGATCACGTGGGCGCCACTATTGTTCATTATCGCAATCTGGATTTTTATGCTGCGGCAAATGCAGTCGGGCGGCAATAAGGCGTTGTCGTTTGGCAAGTCGCGAGCAAAGCTTCTTAACAACCAGCAGAAGCGCGTTACGTTCAAGGACGTTGCTGGAGTTGAAGAAGCGAAAGAAGAGCTCCAGGAGATCATTGAGTTCCTTAAGGAACCGCAAAAGTTTCAGAAACTCGGCGGACGCATTCCCAAAGGCGTTTTGATGATGGGACCGCCGGGAACCGGCAAGACTTTGCTGGCCCGTGCTATCGCCGGCGAAGCAAACGTTCCTTTCTTCTCGATCTCCGGTTCGGATTTCGTTGAGATGTTTGTTGGCGTGGGCGCCTCGCGCGTGCGCGACTTGTTTGAACAAGGCAAGAAGAACGCGCCGTGTATCATCTTCATCGACGAGATTGATGCGGTCGGACGTCATCGTGGCGCAGGCCTTGGCGGCGGTCACGACGAACGCGAACAGACGTTGAACCAGTTGCTGGTTGAGATGGATGGTTTCGAGTCGAACGATGGTGTAATCCTGATCGCTTCGACGAACCGTCCGGACGTGCTCGATCCAGCGTTGCTACGACCCGGGCGATTTGATCGACGCGTCGTGGTGTCGAGACCTGACGTCCGTGGTCGCGAAGGCATTCTCAAAGTTCACACACGCAAGATTCCGCTGGGCGAAGACGTGGACATCTCCGTGATCGCGCGTGGTACTCCGGGATTCACCGGCGCAGATCTCGCGAACCTCGTGAACGAAGCTGCTTTGAATGCAGCTCGTTACAACAAGAAGCTCGTCGCAATGGGCGACTTCGAGTTGGCGAAAGACAAAGTGTTGATGGGCGCAGAGCGCAAGAGCATGGTGATCTCCAACGAAGAGAAGCGCGTCACTGCTTATCACGAAGCCGGCCACACGCTGGTTGGTCTGAAAGTCCCGAACGCGGATCCGGTTCACAAAGTCACGATCATTCCGCGTGGTATGGCTTTGGGTGTGACGCAACAGCTTCCCGAAGGTGATCGTCACAACTACAGTCAGGAATACCTGCTGGGCCAGATCTCGATCCTGATGGGTGGTCGCATTGCTGAAGACAGTTTCCTCGGCAGTATCACGACCGGCGCATCGAACGACATCGAACGCGCAACCGAACTCGCGCGCGCGATGGTTTGCGAGTACGGCATGTCTGAGATGGGGCCGCTGACCTTCGGCAAGAAGGAAGAGCAGATCTTCCTCGGACGCGAGATCGCACAGCATCGTGATTTCTCGGAAGATACTGCGATCAAGATCGATCAGGAAGTAAAGAAGATCGTCACCGCGCAGTACGAACGAGCGAAGGCGATCATCGAAGAGAATCGCGAGACGATGATTCGTTTGGCTGAGTGCCTGTTGGAGCGCGAGTCGTTGGATGGAGTTGAGATTCGACGGATCGTCGCGGGCTTGCCGCTCGATGAGAATCCGCCGGCCGTAGATTCCGGTAATGACCAGGATCGGCCGCAGTTGAAAGAGCCGACCGCGAAACCGCTCAAGCCTATTCTGCCACCGATAACCGGCGGCAATCCGGCGCCTGCCTAAAATCCATCCACAGATTACACAGATGTAGTTAATCTGTGTAATCTGTGGATAAATGAGTTACTGGCAAATCAAAGATCGAAGGATGCCCATCGGTGAGCGCACGCTCATCATGGGCATTCTTAATGTCACACCTGATAGTTTCAGCGACGGTGGACAATTCGTCACCCTCGACACCGCGCTGGCCCAAGCCGAAAAGATGATTGCCGAAGGTGCCGATATTATCGATGTCGGTGGCGAGTCTACGCGGCCTGGTGGTGAACCGGTTTCGTTCCAGGAAGAAATTGAACGTGTCGTTCCCGTAATTGAAGCGCTGGCTTCGCGCACTAGCGTTCCCATCTCAGTTGACACAACCAAATCGGAAGTCGCCCGAGCGGCCTTGGATGCAGGCGCCTCGATCGTCAACGACATCTCAGCGCTGCGTTTTGACTTCTACGTCGCGGACGCAGTCGCACGTGCCGGCGCAGGCCTAGTGTTAATGCACTCACGCGGCACACCCGCAACGATGCATCGTCTCCCGCCAGTTGCGGACATCATGCACGAAGTCACTCACAGTTTGCGCGCGAGTATCAACATGGCCGAACGTCGCGGCGTGAAGCGCGAGTCGATCGTGATCGATCCAGGAATCGGATTCGGCAAGAGCCAGGAACAAAATCTCGAGCTCATCGCAAAACTGGACCAGCTAATCGCCGCCTTCCCCGACTATCCGTTACTAATCGGCACCTCGCGCAAGTCGTTCATCGGCCGAATCCTCGCGGATGAATCCGGCACGGCCGCCGCCTCCGAAGATCGTCTGCACGGCACTATGGCCACCATCACCGCCGCGATCCTCAAGGGCGCCCACATCGTCCGCGTACACGACGTGAAGGCAACAGTCGAAACGATCCGTGTTGCTGAAAGCATTCGTGATAATCCTCGGCAAATGTGAGAGAATCCAGCACCGATGACGAAAGCCCTTCGTGTTTCCCTCTTCATCCTGATGCTCTTCTTCGTATCCGGTTTTGCAGAGTGCTACAAACCGGTAACTAAGAACCAACTTCCTTCGCGCATTAAGACTGTCGCTGTCCCGGCGTTTCAGATGGAGAGCCAGGCGCTCCGTTATAAGGTCGAGTCGCGTTTCACTGACGCAGTGATGCGTGAGCTCGTGCATCGCGGTCGCGGCTTGCGTGTGCAGGGTAAACGTGAAGGCGCGGATGCCGTGATCGAGGGTGTCATCAAGAATTTTTTCTTCGGCGGCGTGTTGCTCGACGACAAAGGCCGGGCGCGAATTTTTGAAGTGACGATCGTGGCTGCGGTGACGGTGCGCGATCAAACTGAGAACCGTGTGCTTTACGACAATCAAAACTTTGTCTTTCGCGGTGAGTACGAGTTCGCGAGCGACCCGCGCAGCTTTTTCAACGAGGAAGACCCGGCTGTTCTGCGCATGGCGCGCAGTTTTGCTGAAAGCATCGTCTCAACTCTCATCAACGCAGTCGAAATCGAAAAGAAATGAAAACGCTTTCTCGCACCGAACTCGATCGTTCTTTGCGCGAGGGCCTGCGGCCGCTCTACCTGCTGCTTGGTCCCGAGATCTACTTACGCCGCGTCGCCGCCCAAACGATCACGGAAACCGTATTGAGTCGCACGCTGCTGCGTGAGTTCAACGAATCTGCGTTCAGTCTTCTGAGTGAACCGGTGCAATCTGCGATTGCGGCAGCGGAGCAGTTGCCTATGATGTCGGACACGCGCGTCGTTCGCATCCGCGACTTCGCACGGCTGCGCGAAGTCGATGAAGACGTTCTCATTCGGTATCTTAACAACCCTTCGCCGACGACGGTGATGATCTTCATCGCCGACGATCTCGACAAACGTAAGAAGTCGAGCAAAGTGCTGCTTGATACTTGCACAGTCGTTGAGTTCTCACCTTTGAAAGATGCGGAAGCAAAGGCATGGGCCAAGTCGCGCCTGAAAGAATTGAAAGTGTCTGCTGACGATCAGGTCTTGAGTGAGCTTATTCGTTTGGTCGGCACTGACGTACAAACACTCGCCAACGAAATTGAGAAACTCGCATCTGCCGCAGCCGCCACCGATCGCATCACTCTCGATCATGTCGACGAACTGATCGGGCGCTCGCGTGAGTTGTCAAATTTTGAACTCGCCGATCATTTAATGGCGGGCAATCGCAGGAAGGCACTCGAAACACTGCATCGCCTGCTCGAAGATGGCGCTGAGCCAGTGATGTTGGTCGGACTCATTGCCGGCAACTATCACCGGCTCGCACTCGGTAAGCATCTGCTTGCGCGTGGCGGTCGTGAAGAGGTGTTTCGCAACATTTCGCTGCCGCCATTCAAACGTGATTCATACATTTCAACACTACAACGGAGCAGTGCCGGCAAGATTGCTCGTGGCATTCAACTCACCGCCGCCGCAGATCTCGCGATCAAA
>DATEWS010000667.1:0-3090 GCA_035257785.1 Pyrinomonadaceae bacterium | reverse complement strand
AGCAGAAGGAACGCAACGAATCTCAGTGTAATCTGTGTAATCCGTGGCTTAATTTGCCGCACGTTTCACCTGTGCCTTGGTTTTTCCGATCATGCGTCGAATGAATTCAACTTCTTCGACCATGTAGGGCGTGCCATCATTGCGAAAGACCTCGTGGAACCACACCGCTGGTTCGCGATCGATATAAGGACGCTGCCAGGAATCCCACGGCAAATGCGTTTGCGTCTTACCTTGCACGAATCCCCAGTTAATCATCCCGACGTTATGCACCTTCCCGACCGGCATCGAGCCGAAGAAGAAACTGCCGTTTCCGCGCGCCATGTATTCCGTGCAGATCAGCGGACGGTTGTAACGCGTGAGCCAGTTGATCCGTTTTTCAAACTCTGTCGGCGAGTCGTAGTTGTGAAATGTGATCACGTCCGAAAGATCGATCTGTAGACGATCCATCACAGTCATCTTTTCCGGCGTGGACCAATCGCCCTTCCAGACGCCGGAAGTCAGCGGTTGCTCGGCCTTTGCTTCACGCGCCCACGCAAACGCGCGCGGCAGGAGCGCAGTCACGAGCTCGACTTTGTTCTTCGGTTCGAGCTGGTTGTAACTGCCGTGGTTTTCATTGTCGGGCTCGTTCCAGATATCCCACGCGAGGATGCGCTGATCGCGAGCGAACGCACCGACCACACCCTTCACATACGATTCGAGATGCGGAACCGCCGCTGGATCCTGGAGCGTTGTGCGGTTCGGACTCTGCACCCAGCCTGAGTTGTGTACACCCGGTCGCGGAGCGCGCTGTTTTCCGAGCTTCGCATCAGGATCCCAAACGGAGTCGAAGAGCACGAACATCGGTTTGATCTTGTGTCGCGCTGCGATAGTTAAAAACTGATCGAGTCTACGCTTAAAGCCCTCGGAATCCTGTTGCCAGAGGAGGTCGTGAAGAAACACGCGCATCGTGTTCATGCCGAGACCCTCGGCCCAACCGAGCTCGAGATCGATCCGCTTCGGGTCGAAGGAGTCAGCCTGCCACATCTCGAGTTGGTTGATCGCGCTGGCAGGATTGTAGTTTGCGCCGACCAGCCACGACTGCTTCGCGTACCAATCGCGCGCTTGCTGCTCCGACCATTTTTCCTGCGCCGCGATCGACGTGAACGCGAGCAGGAGAAGCAAAAGAATTCTAGTCACCGATAGCACGGATTTATTCATGTCTGATTATCCTCACACCATAAAACCCACCCGCGAGGTTGCCGGGCTGGGCCTGAAAACGAATCGTGATTTTGTTCTTGCCGCGCGTGAGCTCTTCCGGAATCTGATAAGTCACATCGAAGAACTCGCCCGGCTTATCGTTCTGAAGTGATTGCGCCGCGATCTTTTTACCGTCGACGAGAATATCGAAGTTGCGCGGGCCAGTCTCGCTGCCCCAGTACGAACAGACTAACGCGACAGGCTGATCCGGGAGCACCCTGAGATCGAACGACAACCAGCCACCATCGCGTGCATGTCGCCACTTGCGCCCGGAGTTCTCACCCGCTTCGGTGCGCTCGCCCTGCATGTTGTGATCGCGTTCGAGTTGCGCTTCGTTTGGCTGAACGAAATCGATCGTTGCCGCTTCGAGACGTCGTAGGCGCTCAAGCTCTTTCCTGTAATCGGTCTCGCGTTCAACCCATTGCTGCTGGTTCAACAGATCCCAATAGACTGCGTAACGTTTGTGATGCATCCGGTAGAAGGGATAGAGCGTGACATCTGCTGGTCTGCCGACACTTGTATGAAACGTTACTGGAACGTTGGCAACCGGCTTCATCCATTTCGAAGGATCATTACCATCAGCGACGAGTGCGGGCGTCACTGTACCCGGCTGCTCTTCATCTCCGAGATCTCCGGCGAGCACGGTTGGTCCATAAAGGATCGCAACGCGATGAGGATTGTCAGGAATCGGTTCCAGTCGTAGTGACATTGCGATCGTCAACTCAACACGATCGCCGTTTTTCCACGTTCGCTTGAGATCGATGAAGCTGCCGGGCTTCGCGTCAATCGTTTGTGGCACGCCGTTGACGATTACGCGAACACTCTGCGCCCAGCCGGGATAACGCAGACGCAGCGAAAAACTGACCGGCCGCTGTGCTTTGATTGTGAAACTGACTTTCTCGTCCTCGGGATAACGAGTTTCCTGTCGCAGCGATACTCGCTTATCGCGCCACGTGAGCTCGGATGGAATAAAGAGGTTCACCCAAACCGCATCATCGTTGTGAAAGTAGATGGCTTCGCCGTACTTCGCGTGGTTCTCCATGCCCGTGCCGACGCAACACCAAAAACTGTCGAACGGTTTTGAGTACTCCTTCCGCGAGTTGGCTTTCAGCGGCACGTAGTAACAAACCATGCCATCGTTCGGATCCTGCGAAGCGAGAATGTGGTTATAAAGCGCTCGCTCGTAGTAGTCAGCGTATTCCGCCGAGGCGTGCCACTCGAATAAGTGACGAGTGAGTTTGAGCATGTTGTAGGTGTTACACGTCTCTGACATGTTGTCGCTCAGCCGGTTGTTCAGTTTATCCGGCGCGCCAAAACGCTCGTTGTCACTGTTGCCGCCGTTGACGTAGGAGTGGTGATGGACCACGCGGTCCCAGAAAAACTCGGCCGCAGTTTTGTCTGCTACGTCGGATGTTAATTCGTAGCGACGTGCGAGACCGATCAGTTTCGGAATCTGCGTGTTTGCATGTAGACCCTGCAAACGATCTTCGCGTTGCGCGAGTGGACCAAGCACTGCTTTGTGATGAAAGCGCCGCGAGAGCTTCAGATACTTTTCGTTTCCGGTGCGGGCGTAAAGTTCGGCGAGCACTTCGTTCATGCCGCCGTGTTCACAGCCGAGCATGTGTTGAAACTGGTCGTCCGTGAGGTTCGCAACGGTTGCACCGGCCCAGTCAGCAAGTTTGACTGCGATGTTCAGGGCTTTTGTGTTTTGAAGATAGCGGTGCGCGTCGAGCAGTCCGGCGAAAAGTTTGTGAAGCGTGTACCACGGAACCCAGCCGCCGTTGAGATCGAACGGCTTGACGCGAATGTCACCGGCTGAGACTTCCTGAAAGATCTTTTTTCCGTTCGGAATTG
>DATEWS010000666.1:0-6451 GCA_035257785.1 Pyrinomonadaceae bacterium | reverse complement strand
CCGATGCCGATTCCGACGAGGGCGAGCACCATCGCGCGCTGCAATACGAGTTTGAGCACGTCGACAATCTGCGCGCCGAGCGCCATGCGCACTCCGATCTCATGCGTTCTCTGCGTCACGTAATAAGAAGTGACGCCATAGATACCGAGCATCGCAAGAAACATCGCGACTCCCGCAAACACGCTCAACAGCAACATCGGTACGCGACGCGGCGCCGCTGAGGTGGAAACTACGTCGTTCATGGTCTTGATGTTGTAGTTTGCAGTTCCTTTCTCGACACTGCGAATCGCTTCATGTACCGAACCTGCGAGTGCGGTTGGTTCGCCCGTCGTGCGCACAACGAGAGTCTCACTACCCCAGGTCGCATCCTGTGCGTAAGGCACGTACATCTGATTTTCCGCTTCTTTATCGAGAGAAGACTTCGTATCGCCGACCACGCCGACAACTTCACGCGGAAACTTCTCGTCGCGCCAGATCGTGAAACGACGGCCAATCGGATTCTCGTTGGGCCATAACTCGCGCGCCAGCTTTTCATTCACGATCACGACTTTCATTGAAGTCGAAGTGTCCTGGTCCGTGAACGTCCTTCCAGCTTTCAACGGGATCTGAAGTGTTTGAAAATAATCGGGTGAAACAGGCAGGTGCTGCACGTCCGTTTGTTCATCGGGAGTCATCGGACGACCCTCGCGAATCACAGCACGAAAGAGATTTAACGTATCGGCACCGAGTGGCAGACTGAGCACCGTTCCCGCGGACTGCACACCGGGCGTCGCCTTTACAGCATCAACCAACTGCTTGTAGATCTGCGCACGCGGCTCACCGTCCGAATACTTGCCGGGCGGTAAAGTCACACGCATCACAAGCACGTTGTCAGGATTGAAGCCGGGATTGATTTCTCTGAGGTGCAGAAAGCTCTTGATCATTAGACCAGCGCCTGCGAGCAGGATGAACGAGAGCGCGATCTCAGAAACGATCAGCAGACTCCCAACGCGATTGCGCCCGCCGGTTTCAGATCCACGCTGGCCACTGTCTTTTAGTGTCTCGTTCAGGTCGGGTCGCGAAGTTTGCAGCGCGGGGAAAAGCCCAAACATGATTCCCGCCAGGATCGTGGCTGCAAACGTGAACGCAAAGACACGCCAGTCGATCCCGATCTCCTTCACTCGCGGCGTGTTTGCCGGCGTGATCGCAATCAACAACTTGAGGAACCACAGACTCAACCCGAGGCCTGCCACACCACTCACGAGCGAAAGCAGCACACTTTCGGTTAACAGTTGACGAACAACACGCAAGCGACTGGCGCCCAGCGCCGTGCGTAATGCGATTTCTTTCTGGCGATACGCTGCGCGCGCGAGTAAAAGATTCGCGACGTTCGCACATGCGATTAGCAATACAAACGCCACCGCGCCCAGCAGGACCAGGAGCGACGTTCTCAACTCACCGACGAGACTCTCGCGCAACTCAGTTAAGCGAACACCCCAACCGCTGTTTGTCTCGCCGTAGTTCTGCGCGAGACGTTGATTGATCGTGTCCATCTCCGTCTGCGCCTGGGCCATGGTGACGCCCGGCTTCAGTCGCGTCACAACCGATATGTAACGATTGTCACGTGGCTCTTTCGCGGGCTCTAACGGGAACGGTGTCCACACTTCGCAATCGTACGGATAAGTGAAACCGGCCGGCATGATGCCGACAATAGTGGCCGCCTTGCCATTCAATATTATTTTGCGATTGACGACGTCTGCGGCTCCGCCAAATCGTCCCTGCCATAGTGCGTGACTGATCACCGCAACAGCATCGCGTCCTTCCTGCATGTCGTCAGCCTGCAACACGCGACCACTGATCGGATTAGTTTTGAAAAGCGGAAAGAACTCAGCCGAGACATCGGTGGCGCGCACGCGTTCGACCTCATCGCTGGTGCTTAGAATGGAGCCTCCCGAATAAAAGGCCGCGATCCACTCAAACGATTTGCTCTGTTGTTGCCAGTCGACGATGTCGGGCACGGACATGCTGCTCTCGGTGATTCCCATTCGCGGATTGACGCCTTCGAAGAGAGCAACTCTTTCCGGCTCGGGAAACTGCAACGGCCGCAACAACACCGAATTCACAACCGTAAACATCGCAGTCGTCGCGCCGATGCCGAGCGCAAGTGTTGAAATCGCGATCACGAGGAAGCCAGGTCGCTTCAAAAAACTGCGAACGCCATAGCGAAGATCTTTAATCAGTGTATCCATCTGTGTAATCGTGGCTCATTCATTCCGTAGAGCGATTAGCGGTTCGACTTTAGTTGCGCGACGCGCCGGCACATAACACGCAACCAGCGCAACTCCAACCAGCACCACCGACACTAAACCAAACGTGATCGGATCAGTCGCACTCACCCCATAAAGCACACTCGTGATCGCGCGCGTCACGAGAAATGCTCCAATCAACCCGATCGCAGCGCCGACGATCGTCAGTTTTAGACCGTGAACAAGAACCAGTCGCAACACGTCGCTCAACTGCGCGCCGAGCGCGAGTCGCACTCCGATCTCATGCGTGCGCTGCGCGACTGCGTACGACGTGATTCCATAAACACCAATCGCCGCGAGCATCAACGCGACAAGTCCAAACACACCCAACACAGTAGCCGCGACCTTCGCGGGAAACAGCGCGAACTTCATGTGCTCACTCAACGTCTTAACGTCAAACAACGGGAGCGTCGGATCGAGTGATTGCACCTGTTCGCGCACTGGACCAAACAACGGCTCGGGGTTTCCCTTCGTACGCACGATCAACATGCCAGTTGAGTTGTAATCCTGGCTCATCGCAGTCCAGACAAACGGCCGTGGATCTTCCGCGATATTGAAATACTTACCTGTTTCCGCCACACCGACGATGCGAACCCATGGGCCATCCGTGCCCTTGAAGCTGAAGCGCTTGCCGACTGCTTCGGCGGTGTTTTGCACCTCAGGCATCAACCGCCCCACAAAGGTTTCATTTACAACCGCAACCGCTTCCGACTTCTCCTGATCCTGTTCGGTAAACTCGCGGCCTTGCAGAATCGAGGTCCGCATCGTCTTGAAATAGTTTGGCCCAACAGTAGCAGTCATCGCCGTAGGTGCGTTCTCGCCGCGTTCGGCAGGCCTACCTTCCACGAATATGTTGTTGCTGTTGTAGTTGAGACTGAGTGGGATATAACTGCTGATCGTCGCCGATTCGATGCCGGGAAGTGACTGTAAACGTTCTGTTAATTGTCGATAAAACTGCTGTCCGTGCGCGTCATCGTAGCCTTGCAATCCCAGATCGAACGACATCGTCAATGCATTTCGCGAATCGAATCCGGGATTCATCGTCTGCAACTGCTGCAACGTACGCACGACGAGTCCGGCTGCAATCAGGACCACGAGCGAGATCGCGATCTGTGCGACAACCAAAACACTTCGTAAGCGTCCTTTCGCGGCGCCGCCCTGGGCGGCGGTGTCTTTCAATGCGCGCGACACGTCGGGTCGGGTGGCCTGTAATGCCGGTGCGAGTCCGAAGATCGCGCCCGCCGCCACAGATACTGCGAGTGAGAACACAAGCACGCGCCAGTCAACAGTTACGTCGAGGGAGAGCGGAAAATCGATCGGGGGCTTAAGCGCGACCAGCATGTCGATGATCCAGAGCGCAAGAAATACGCCAACAATCCCGCCGATGAACGACAGCAAAATACTTTCGGTTAGGAGCTGTCGCATCAGGCGCAACCGGTTCGCGCCCATCGCGAGACGGATCGCGATCTCTCTGCGTCGATCAGTCGCGCGCGCAAGCATCAAACCCGCGAGGTTAGTGCAGGTCACCAGCAGCACGAGGCCAACTGCGCCCATCAACACCCAGGAAAAATTCACCACGGCGCCGCGCAAGTCGGGCAGGATAAAACCCGGTGCCGTGATCATGATCGACTGTCCCTCGTTTGTATCCGGATACTCTTTCGCTAGTTGTTGCGCGAACAGCTTAAGCGAAGCTTCCGCCTGCTGCGCGCTGACACCACTCTTCAAACGGCCAACGGCGAAGAAGTTTCTCGAACCGCGCTTGTCGATCCAGGTTGACCCCGGCTCAGCCCATTCCATCATCGAAGCCGGCATCCAGATCTCGGGCGTGTAAACAAACTCAGTGCCCTTGAAACCTTGCGGAGCTACGCCGATAACCTGGAACTGGTGATTGTTGATGAGCAACTCTTTGCCGACAATGTCTGTGGCTGCGTTAAAACGTCGTTGCCAGCAGTCGTAGCTGAGCACGACGACGGGATTAGTATTTTTCGTCTTGTCTTCTTCGGGAAGAAACGTGCGGCCCTGCACTGCCTTCACGCCGAGCACGTTGAAATAGTTGCCGGAGACTTCATAACCCCAGATGCGCTCGTTCAATCCGCTGCGACTCAAACTCAGCGGCACAAAGCGATAGACGAGCAAGCCATCGAGAACTTCATTACGATCGCGAAAGTCTTTGTAATTGGGATACGAGAACGCCGACATCGAATCGTCTTTACCACGTACGGCCACAGAGACGATCTGGTTTGGACGATCGACCGGCAATGAACGTAGCAAAACTGCATTCACGAGACTGAAGATAGCGGTATTCGCGCCAATTCCCAGCGCAAGCGTGATCACGGCGATCGCCATGAAGCCAGGCCGTTTGATCAAGCTTCTAACGGCATAACGAATGTCTTTGATCAGTGAATCCATAACTTCCTTTCAGCCGCAGATGAACGCGGATAAACGCGAATCAGATCCGCGTGAATTTGCGTAAATCCGCGGCTTTATTCATAGCGAAGCGCTACCAGCGGATCGACTTTCGTCGCGCGACGTGCGGGCAGATAACACGCGACGAGGGCGACCCCCACGAGTAGCGACGGCACCAGAACGAACGTCGGCACGTCGTAACCGCTGATCCCAATCAATAGTGAGGACAATACCTGCGCTAAACCGAGGGCGAGCACGAGGCCGATGCCGACACCTATCGCCGCGAGACGCATTCCCTGTCGCGTGATCATCTTCATCACATCGCCGCGATCCGCGCCGAGTGCCATGCGAATGCCAACCTCGCGTGTTCGTTGCGAAACGACGTAAGCCATCACGCTGTAAAGTCCAACCGCACTCAACAGGATCGCCACCACGCCAAACGCGAGCGAAAAACTCGCCGCCATGTTCGGCGCCCAAAGGGCGTAGGTCATATGCTCGTCCATCGTCTTGACGGCAAAGACCGGCACGCGTCGATCAAGTGCCTCAATTTGAGCGCGAATCGGGCCGACTAAGGCACGCGGATCAGCACTCCCACGCACCATGAGCGCCATTGTCGTTGGCCGCCATTGGCCCATCGCGTAGTAGAAGAAAGGCTTTGGAGCTTCGGCGAGATTGCGGTACTTTCCGGTCTTGACCACACCCACAACTTCGAGCGACTCCTTATCAGTACCAATAAAGATGCGTTTGCCAACGGCGCTTTCGCCCGGCCAAAGCATCTGGGCCATCTGCTGGTTGATGATGATTACGCCTTGCGTTTCCGGCTGATCGCGATCGTCAAAGTCACGGCCTTCGATAAACGGGATCTGCATCGTCTTAAAATAACCGGCGCTAACCAACGTGGTCATGATGCTTCGTCCGGCCGTTCCGCGTGCGAGCGTCTCGCCTTCTTTGAGGATTGGACCATCCGAGTTGGAACTGTCACCGAGCGGAAGCGTGCGCACAAACGAAGCCGCTTCCACGCCCGGTACGTGTGACACGCGCTCGATTACCTGCCGGTAAAAACCATGCGCCTGTTCTTTTTCGTAACCAACCAACGTCGGGCTCAATGACAGGATCAGGCCGTTGGCATTGTCGAAGCCCGGATCCATGGTTTGCGCTTTGCGAAAACTCTTGATGAACAACCCGCCGCAAACGAGTACCACGAGTGATAACGAGACCTGGGCCACGACCAGCGCGTTACGCAACGTGAACGCTCTTCGCTTGCCATGGGCCGCAGCTTCCAAAGCGCCTTTCAGCACCGGCACCACGTCAGGATTCGACGACTGCCACGCCGGAGCCAGACCAAATATCAGACCTGTAGCCAGCGAAATCACGAGCGTGAAGATCAACGCTCGCGAATCGATGGCGAAGAAGGGGTTGATGACGTGGTATTCGATCACAGGAACAAAGCCCTGCATGAGACCCGTAACCCAGAAAGCGAGTAACAGTCCGAGTCCACCACCAAGCAGTGAAAGGAGAACGCTCTCGGTCAAGAGCTGGCGAATCAGACGCGCGCGACTCGCGCCGAGTGCGAGGCGAATGCCGATCTCTTTACGACGCGCCGCGGCCCGGGCGAGCATGAGATTGGCAACGTTTGCACACGCGATCAGAAGAATGAGTCCGACGATGGCCATCGCGATCGCCCCGGCGCTCTTGAAAATCCCGCCGAGATCTTCAAAGCGACCGTCAACTTCATACATGACTTTCGCGCGCGTGCTGGC
>DATEWS010000665.1:0-14020 GCA_035257785.1 Pyrinomonadaceae bacterium | reverse complement strand
AGCCGCCCTTCCTGACTTGTTCGAGGGCGGGAAAGCCCGCAGTCATACCATCACCAGAGGCCTGGAGCGAACGCCGAATCGAGCGATGCTCCGCGCAGTTGGTTTCAACGACGACGACTTCCAAAAGCCGATCATCGGCGTCGCCAATGGATACAGCACCGTCACACCGTGCAACGCAGGTTTGAACCGTCTCACCGATCGCGCCGTCGCAGTTCTTCAACAAGCCGGCACGATGCCGCAAACATTCGGTACGATCACAGTCAGTGATGGCATCTCACAAGGCACCGAGGGAATGAAGTATTCGCTTGTCTCGCGCGAAGTCATCGCGGATGCGATCGAAACCGTTTGCCAGGCGCAGTCGGTAGATGGACTGCTTGCTATTGGCGGCTGCGACAAAAACATGCCCGGCGCGATGATCGCAATCGCGCGTCTGAACATTCCAGCAATCTTCATTTACGGCGGCACGATTCGGCCGGGTCACTTCAATGGCGAAGATTTAACGATTGTGAGCGCGTTCGAAGCGGTGGGCCAATACTGCGCCGGCAAGATCAGCGAGGATCGTCTCGTCGAGATCGAACGGCGCGCCTGCCCTGGTATCGGTTCGTGTGGCGGAATGTTCACCGCCAACACCATGTCATCTGCGATCGAAGCGCTGGGTTTGGCGCTTCCCTACTCTTCAACAATCGCGGCGGATAGTGATGACGTGGTCCAAAACGCTGCCGCCTCCGCAGACACGCTCGCTCGGGCGGTTCGAAAACAGATCCTGCCGCGTCGATTGCTCACTCGCGAATCGTTCGAGAACGCGATCGCGGTCGTGATGGCAGTCGGTGGATCGACGAACGCGGTCTTGCACCTGCCCGCGATGGCTCATGCCGCACAAGTTAAGCTAACGCTCGATGACTTTGAAAGAATTCGCGAACGAGTGCCGGTGATTTGTGACTTAAAGCCCTCGGGAAAATACGTTGCGACAGATCTGCACGCAGCGGGCGGCGTTCCGCAAGTGATGAAGATGCTATTAAGTCGAGGCTTGCTGCATGGCGATGCACTCACCATCAGCGGCGAGACTGTCGAGCAAGTGCTTGCTGATGTGCCGGAGAATCCACGCACTGATCAGGATGTGATTCGGCAATGGAACGATCCACTTTATCCCCAGGGACATCTTGTGATCCTCCGTGGCAATCTCGCGGTCGAAGGCGCGGTCGCAAAAGTCTCTGGAGTGAAGAACAAAGTTATCACGGGGTCAGCGCGTGTGTTTGATTCGGAGGAGTCGTGCCTGCACACGATTCTGGCCGGCGAGATTAAAGCAGGCGACGTGGTTGTCATTCGTTACGAAGGCCCGAAGGGTGGTCCAGGAATGCGCGAGATGCTGGCGCCAACGTCAGCGCTCATCGGCGCCGGTCTCGGCGACTCAGTCGGACTGATCACTGACGGTCGTTTCTCGGGGGCGACTTATGGAATGGTCGTTGGTCACGTCGCGCCTGAAGCTGCGGTCGGAGGTAACCTGGCGTTAGTTAACGAAGGAGATTCGATCACGATTGATGCTGAGCGCCGATTGCTGCAACTCAACGTTCCCGACGATGAATTGCTACGACGGCATGAGAACTGGCGTCCACCGCCACGACGATACCAATCCGGGGTGCTCGCTAAATACGCGGCGCTCGTAAGCAGTGCCAGTCTTGGAGCAGTGACAGACCAGTTTTAGCCGCGGATTTCGCGGAAGTACGCAGATCAGAACACCCTCACTTGACCGCCTTTAGTGCCTTCCCCTAAAGTGACTCACTTCTATGGCAATACGTATTGAGAACCAGTATGAGGGCGCTCTGCCTAAGGGCGCCCTGGAACAGATCGAAAATGCCTTTGACAGCCTGCCGCGCGAACACACACGCGGCATCGAGCGCATCAGGCTGGTGCCTTACATCACCGACCCGCGAATCAAGGGACAATTCCAGGCGACCGAGTTACCCGGACTCTACCATCCGCGGCAGGGCCCCAAAGGCGCGTGGCTCGAAATCGCCGTAAACGTCCTGTTACCGTCTGACAAGCCGTTTCACAAAAAAATAATTCCGCGACTCTCGTTCAAGAGCAATCTCGTGGCGCTGGTTTTTTCACTCGTGGCTCAGCACTACCACTTAACGCTCAAGCACTCGCTGAAGAAAACTCAACTCGAGCCCGCGGTGCGCGCGTACACCGAGAAACAGTTGAAGGCGTGGAACGAGAAGAAACACAGTTTCCGAGCGAAACTGTTCAAGCCACTGCAGCCGACTTTTGAGCGTTGGGCGAAGTCGTTGCAGAAGCGTGCTGCGGCAGAAAAGAAAAGGCAGGCGAGTTAACCCTGCGCGGGTTCGTCATCGATTTCGTCAGCGACGGCCCTCAATATCAGCGCCACTTCCGCATCCGAAACCTGCGACGCCTTGAAGCGCACTTCGATATTGAAATCCTTATCGGGTGACGAGTATTTGAACGTGTAAGGCTTACTATCGAGATTACTAGCGGGCACCACGCGTGGTCCCATCTCCTGGCGCCGCACTTCCCTCGCATCGTTTCGATTCAAACCACGCGACGCGATCTCTTTTGCGAAACGTCGCATGGAGTCGTCGTCAGGCTGGCGCACGATCTGAAGCAACGACGACTTCGCGTTGATATCAGCAGTGCGACAAACTTCTCGCACGTCGTCCGGAATGCGCGCGATCGCGAGAGCCTCGCTCACGGTCGTCCTGCTCTTACCAACTTTGCGCGCCACGTCATCGTGCGTGTAACCAAACCGCTCGCACAGCGCCAACAGTCCGTCCGCTTCTTCCCATACGGTGAGATCCTTGCGCTGCATGTTCTCGATCAAAGCAATCTCAGCGACTGTGCCGTCGTCAACTTCCATCTCGACGCATGGAACTTCCTTGAGCCCGGCTTTTTGCGCGGAACGCCAGCGACGTTCACCGGCGATGATCATCCATCGTCCAGTCAGTCGATTGGGTTTCACTAACAGAGGTTCGAGCACACCCTTCTCTGCGATCGACGCGGTCAGCTCAGTCAGGTCGCCGAATTCCACGCGTGGCTGTTCCGGATTCGGATCCAGTTTATCCAGTGGGATCATTCTTCCGACCTGCTGAGGCCGGTGTTGTGCGAGTTCTTCGACGTAATGCGCGTCGTGGCGCATTTGGAGTCCGGTTGGCAATCCCCTCTTAGACACGGCTTATTACCTCTTCGCAAAGTTTTCCGTACTCAATCGCTCCCGACGAGTTGGGAGCAAAGCTAAAAATCGACTCCTTGTACGCAGGCGACTCTTCGAGTCTGACGCTCTTTGTAATCACGGTATCAAAAAGTTTTGGACCAAAGACGTTTTTAATCTGTTCGTGAACTTCACGCGCGAGCGTGGTGCGCTTGTCATGCAGTGTTACTAATACGCCGAGCAGTTCGAGATTCGGATTGGGACGCGCTTTCACTTTCTCGATCGTCTCGAGCAGATCGTCGGTGCCTTCGAGTGCGAAGTATGACGACTGAATCGGTATCAACACGTGTGAAGCGGCAACGAGGGCGTTCACAGTGATCAAGCCGAGCGTTGGCGGCGTGTCGATGACGATGACTTCGTAGTGTTGCCGGTATGGTTCGAGTCGATCCTTGAGCCGGAAAGGCGCGTCGAAATCACCGACTAACTTCGACTCGAGTTTCGCGAGATTGATGCGCGCGGGTACGACGTCCAGGTTCTCGACCGGAGTTCGATAGACCGATTCTTCGACCGGCGCCAGTCCGTCCATCATCAGTTCATACACTGATCGCTCGACGGTGCGCGGATCTAAAAACGAAATCGAACTGTTGGCTTGTGGATCGAGATCGAGAAGAAGGACACGTTTTCCTTTGCGGGCAAAGGCGGCGGCCAAATTGATGGCGGTAGTGGTCTTCCCTACCCCACCTTTCTGGTTGGCGATGGCGATTACCATTCGCTGCACAGTGGCAAACTATCGCTCCATAAACTCACTCTGCGTTCTCTGCGGCTCTCTGTGTCCTCTGCGTTAACACTGCGTCTCTCGCTTTATAACGCAGAGGACGCGGAGATGTTCGCAGAGATACGCAAAGAGAATACTACATCGGTAAATCCCCTGCCTCACCAATCACATCCGGCCATTCTTCTTCACCAGTAGTCATCTCAGCCTCTTCACTGTCTTCAGTCGGCAACGTGTTGCGAGATGCCTTGATGACTTCCATGTCAACGTAGATCGGACAGTCAGCCCGCAACGCGAGCGCGATCGCATCCGAAGGCCTGGAATCGAGGACCATCTTATCACCTTCGTTATTGTGCATCTCAATCACGGCGAAGAACGTGTTATCGCGCAAGCTGGTGACCACCACTCGATCCACGTGAACTCCCAGTTCGACGATCAGGTTTCGTAAAAGATCGTGAGTCATCGGTCGCGGCGGCGCGATCTTCTCGATTTCCAGTGCAATGGCGTTCGCTTCGTACGCACCGACCCAAATCGGCAGCATCGTATCACTCTGAACGTCTTTTAAAATAATAATTGGAGTTCCGCTGTTGGGATCCATCATTAATGCTCGGATCTTAACCTCGATTTCCATACGTTGGTACCCCTTACGCTACCGCTTACCTTTGAGAATTATCATGTTAATCCTGTCTCAAAACTCCATACAAACTATTTGTCTTCGCCTCGGTCACTACGACATCGACAATCTCACCTTCAAGACTATTCTCGCCCCTGAAATTAACCACTTTATGACAAGTGGAGTGACCTGTCAGATCGCTTTCAGACCGAGAGCTTTGTCTTTCAGCGAGCACACTCAGCTTGCGCCCGACGTATGACTGGTAAATCTTCTCTTGCGCCGCACGATGCACCTTTTCGAGTTCGAGGAAACGTGCGGTCTTTTCAGTTTCGGGAACGTTATCTTCAAAGGCTGCGGCTGGAGTGCCGGCGCGTTTGGAGTACTTGAAGATGTAAAGACTGTCGTATTCACACTCTCGCACGAGAGTCATCGTTTCCTGGAAGTCTTCGTCAGTCTCACCTGGAAAACCGACGATAATGTCGCTCGTCAAGGCCAACCGTCTGCTCGAATTCTTGATCCGCGCAATGCGTTCGAGATAGTCGCTGCGTTTATGACCGCGACGCATCAGTTTGAGAATGCGATCGCTGCCCGACTGCACAGGAAGATGAACCCAGTCACAAAGGTTCGGATTTTCTTCGATTGCCGAGACGATGTCCGGATGAAAATCACGCGGGAAAGAGGTCGTAAACTTGATGCGCGGCAAACCAGTCGCAGCAACTGCGCGCAACAAACGACAGAACGGCGTTGCGCCAGTGAATCCTTCGAGTCCGTCGTCAACACGCGGCCGGTAGCTATTCACGTTCTGGCCGATGAGATGGATTTCCTTGTAGCCCAGCGCCTGCAAACGATTCGCTTCGGCGATGATCTCGCTGGCGGGTCGACTGCGTTCGCGTCCTCGTGAGTAAGGAACGATGCAGAACGAACAAAACTTATTGCAGCCTTCGATGATCGGAATGAAAGCGACGTGTGGCGAGTGACGTTCAACTGGAGAAACGTCCCATGAGTCCTGCACGCCACGCTCGCCGAGATCGAGAACTCTACGTTCACCTTCACGAGCGCGTTCAATCAACACGGGAATACGATCGGTCGCACGCGTTCCGATTACCATGTTGACCGATGACGCGTGTTCGAAAACAGCTTCGCCTTCGAGTTGAGCCACACAACCCATCACGCCCACGAGCAGATTTCGTTTATCGGGTCGCGCCGCACGCACTTCACCGATGCGCGTGTAAACCTTTCGTTCAGCCTTCTCGCGAACAGAACAGGTATTGAGCAACACCACGTCAGCATCGTCGATCGACTTGCACAGGTCATAGCCCGAAGCTCGCAACCCGGTGGCTGCACGTTCGGAGTCAGCGACATTCATCTGACAGCCAAACGTCTCGATGTACACTCGCGGCTTCATTCGTCTCAACCGAATTGACGGTAGCGACAGTCTACCAGAAATCATTTAGGGAACGCGATAGCGAGGAATTGCGGCCACAAAGAAGCAAAGAGGAGCAAAAAGATTAAACGAGGTGCAGATTATTTCTCGTGCTGTTTGTGATAGTATCGCGCCAGTGAGTAAAAGGTCAGTTAACCCAGAAGAAAAGAGAAAGGCTCCTCATGTCCTTCAATAAAATAATTATCGTGGGAAATCTCGGGCGCGACCCCGAGTTGCGTTACACAGCCCAGGGCACTCCCGTTTGCAGCTTCAGCGTGGCCACAAATGAGCGGCGCAAAGATCGAAATGGCGAAATGCAGGATCATACGACCTGGTTTCGCATAACTCTCTGGAACCGCTTGGCGGAAACTGCCTCACAGTATCTGCAAAAAGGCCGGCAGGTTTATATCGAGGGTCGTCTGCGCGTCGAAGAGTACGTCGATCGTGACGGCAAACCGCGCCACTCGCTCGAAGTGTTTGCCACTGACATGCAGTTTATCGGCACACGCGGCGGCGACGAGATGACGCACGAACGCGCAGCATCGGCGAGCGCCAGCGCGGGCCCACCCGATTCGCAACCGGATCTATCTGACGACGATATTCCTTTTTGAGCCACAAAAAGGCACATAAGGCACAAGTGAATTGACGAGGTGAGCCCTTAAAATGGGTTTACCTTCTTTTGTGGCTTACGTGCCTTTTTGTGGCTAAACCTTTTGTGCCTTTTGTGGCGCTACTTCTTCTCCGGAAAGAGCGTCACTCTAACGAAGTTCTTGGTGTCGAGGTAAAGCCTCGCCGCTTCCTGGACCGTGGCGGCGTCGATCTTTTTGTAGAACTCCGGAACCAGCCAGACTCCAGCCGGATCCTCGCCATTAAAGTAGCGGGCTTGAATCTGAGTCAGTAGATAACCGTTCTGTTTACTGCTCGTTTCAAACTCTCTAATCAACGCTTCCTTCTCGTCGTTGAGTTGTTTCTCAGTCGGCCCGTTAGTCTTAAACTTTTCGATCTCCTCAAATACTCGTTTGATCAAATCGTCGGTCCGGTCAGGTGAGCTGCCAAACTGTATCGTGATCGAGTATTCCGGTTTCGGAAACTTTGAATAGCTGGAACCGGCAGAAATGCCGTAGGTACCGCCGAGTTCCTCGCGAATAACTTCCATCAAGCGGTTCTGTAATATCTCCGACATTGCACGAATCGCGACGCGCTGCGGTTGCTCGTACACAAATGGACCACTGAAAACGATTGCCGCGCGACTCTTCGGCTCGATCCCTTTCTCGACCTTCTTTTCGATAATTCCTGTCGGCCTCTTAACGCCGACGTCTTTCCACGTCTCTTTCCGTCCGATCGACGGAAGAGCGCCAAGGTAACGCTCAACAAGTGGCTTCATCATTGCTTCGTCAAAACTTCCAACGAAGAAAAACGTGAAGTCGCTCGCATCTGCAAAACGATCCTTGTAGAAAGCTAGCGACTTGTCGAGATTCCACTGATCAACCGTGGCGGCAGTAGTCATGCGACGGCGCGGGTGGTTCTGATAGATTGAGTTCAAGAGTGCTTCAAAGAAGGCGAAATCCGGCGACACGCTTTGATTCGTCATGAACGTCCGCGCTTGTGTAGCCTGAACGGCGAAGGCGTCTGCATCGGCTCTTGGTTGAGTGAAGCGCAGATAGATCAGTTGAAACATCGTTTCGAGGTCTTTGCGAGAACTACTTCCGGTCAAGCCCTCTTCCAGTTCACCAATAAACGGCGATGCTGACGCGATCTTGCCCGCCAACATTTTTTGCAGATCAATGGCACTGAATTTAGCAACGCCACCCGCCGTTATGACTTGCGTGGCAGAGCTTGCGGGAATGTAATCCGCGTCACTCACTAGAGACGTTCCGCCAGGACTCGTCGCCCTGAATAAAATCTCGTCGGCGCGAAAATCTGTTGGCTTGAGCACGACCTTGACGCCGTTCGCGAGCTCCCACGTTGTCAAACCAGTTTTCGCATCTGTCGCTGCTTTGGCAATTTTTCCTGGCGCAGGCAGTGACGCGAGTAGAACCGCTGAGCCTACGTTGTCGACGTAAGGCTTCAGCTCCGCGGCCGGAGTTTCTTTTATGATGGCCGCAAGCTTTGACTCATCAGGTACTGCGAGTCCGCTCTTCTCCGGCGCCGTAACTACCACCAATCGATTCTGTGCGCTCACCGGAAACCACTCACGCGCGAGTTTGTTGATCTCGGCGAGCGTGATCTCGGGAATGAAACGCTGGTGAAATGCATACTCATCATCGGCGCTCGGAAGAGTTTCGCCCGTCAGGAAATTGCGAACGTATTCGTTGGCCTTAGTTGACGACAACGCGTTTTCTTTCTCCAACGCAAGTCGTTCGTAACTGCGCAACATGCTTGCTTTTTGGCGCGTTAATTCCGTCTCGGTGAAGCCAAAGCGCGCAACTCTTTCCGCTTCGGTGAGTAACGCTCGCATGGCATTCTCAACAGCACCTTCCTTGACGAGAGCATTGAGGAACGCAATCTCCTTGGTACGTGCCAGGAAACCACCGCGGCCCGAAAAGCCAAAGACGAAAGGCGCATCAGGCTTTTGCGCTAGTTCAGCAAACCGAGCGTTCAGCATCCCGCCGAAGAGCCGGTCTACTGTCTTCTGCCTGTATCTGCCAATCGAGCCCTCGGGGCGCGCTGGCAGAAGAGTGTCAATCTCGACGCTCGTCGTGGTGCTCTCTTTGTCGGTATTGATGGAGTAACCTGTATCGGTACGGTCGGGTAGATCGAATGTCTGTCGCGGACGCGGACTCGTGGGTTCCGGCAGCGATCCGAAATTAGTGGTCACGAGTTTTTCAATTGCAGCTTTGTCAAAATCACCAACCGCGATCACTGCCATTAAGTCAGGCCGGTACCAGTCTTTGTAATACTGCGTTATCCGCTCCGCCTTGCCGTTCTGGATGATTTCAGGTTTGCCGATCGGAAGCCTGTTGGCATACCGGGATCCTTTGAACACCACCGGAAAAATCTTTTCCGTATTGCGCATGCCGGCACCGCGACTCGAACGCCATTCTTCCAACACCACGCCACGTTCTTTTTCGATCTCGGCAGGATCGAACGAGACATTTTGCGCCCAGTCCTGAAGCACTTGAAACGACTTTTCCATCGCGCCGGGCTTATCAGTTGGAACGGTGAGCATGTAGACCGTTTCATCGAAGCTGGTATACGCATTGAGGTGTGCGCCAAAACGCATTCCCAACGATTCTATGAACGCGAGTAGCTCGTGCTTGGGAAAGTTCTTAGTGCCGTTAAAGGCCATGTGCTCGACAAAGTGGGCCAGGCCAAGTTGATCGTCGTCTTCAAGAATTGAGCCGGCCTTAACGACGAGCCGGAGTTCGGCTCGTTTTTCCGGTTTCTTCGTCGTCCGTATGTAGTAGCGCAACCCGTTCTTAAACTGGCCCATCGTGATTTCCGGATCGACAGGCATTGGCTGCGTCAATACCGCGCTGCCATCTATGCTCCTGGAGGTTTGCTGCTGTGCGCTTATGACAGGGACGAGACTCAGAAGAAGAGCCATCAGGAGGGAGATCGTTTTGGTATACACGTGAGTCTTCATGGTGTTCTCCTTTGAAATTCGGGAGCAGATTGAGGCGTGAATTGTACTGCTCATGGTGAGGCATTTGCCACAAAGAAGCACAAGGGTTTTACCAAAAGTTTTGGTGTTTTATGTGCCTTTTGGTGGCTCAACTTTGCCATCTGTGCCCCAGCGACCGAAGCCTCGTAGTTTGCTGTAGCGGCGCTTTAGCCTGTCTTCCTGCGACTGGCTCACGGCTTCAGCGAGACGTTCACTCAAAGCTGAGTCGAGGTAACGTGCGGTCTGATCGTAGTCGTTGTGAGCGCCGCCTTCGGGCTCGGCTATGATCTTGTCGACGATTCCCTCTTCAAAAAGATGTTGCGCTGTCAATCGCAGACCTTCGGCAGCGCGTTCAGCCTGTGAAGAGTCTTTCCAGAGAATCGCTGCGCATCCTTCGGGAGTGATCACTGAGTAAGTCGCGTTCTCGAGCATCAGTACTTGATCGCCGACACCGATCGCGAGTGCACCACCGGAACCGCCTTCACCGATCACAGTGACGATGATCGGCACTTTAATCTTTGCCATCTCGCGAAGGTTGTAAGCGATCGCTTCGGCCTGGCCCCGCTCTTCAGCGTCGATTCCCGGATAGGCGCCCGGAGTGTCGATGAAGGTGAAGATCGGACGTCCAAACTTCTCGCCGAGTTTCATCACGCGCAGAGCCTTTCGATAACCTTCTGGCTTGGACATGCCGAAATTTCGATAGCTGCGCTGCTTTGTGTCGCGACCTTTTTGATGACCCACAACTACGACCGGCAGACCATGAAAGCGAGCCAGGCCGCAAACAATCGCGGGGTCTTCAGCGAATCGCTTGTCACCGTGAAGTTCGGTGAAGTCTTCAAACAGTCGTTCGATCAGATCGAGTGTGTAGGGGCGGTCGGAGTGTCGCGCAAGCTGCACGCGCTCGAAAGCAGTTCTTTCTGCGACCGGTTTTGCATCTTCGGGTTGTTCTTTTTTCTCTTTGGCCATTCGGGTTGTTAAAAGTTAACACTAAAAGGGTGTCGTCTGCGACCAGCGCACGGCGCCTGTCTGATCGAAAAACTGCTCCTCGATCTCAGCGGATCGAATCGTCAGCATCGCGAAGCCATTCAGAACGCGCTTGGCTTGCTGCGCATTCGTACTGTCGTAAACGCTGGATAACAACTCGTGCGCGAAGTATTCAATCGACGGCTTGTTCGTGCCATCCGGATTTTGCAAACCCCAGCCGACACCGAAAGGAATCGCACCATGTCCTACACAACGCGCCTTTACGCCGTTCTGCGATGGGAACGATGTATTTGAGTAGACCATCGCGTTGTGAACGTGGCCCCAGTACCAATAATCAGGCGCACGACCGAGCGCTGAGATCACCTGGTTCCAGAGCGGGAGTTGAGTGGCGCCTTGTGCGGTCCCCGTTCCTTCGATGTTCGTTGGATTGTGATGCGTGAGCAGGATGACTGTCTTGTTGGCAGTATTCAAACTCTTGAGGAAGTTGATCTGGTTTGCATCGGTCAGAGCGCCATTCATAAACAACGGGCTCTTGTCGTAGTAAGCAGTATCAAGGCCAATGATTATCCACTTGTCATTCTGAATTGCGAAGTAGCTTGTGTTGTTCTGGAGGCTGAACTGGGTCGCTTTCAATCCCTTGCCGAAGAAACCTTGCGCGCCACTGTACATCTCGTGATTCGAGTTCAGCATAAACGAGCCCTGAGATCCGCTGGGCCAGGTGTTAACAAAGTTATTTAGTTCTTCATCGGAGTCAAGAAAACCCGCAGTGCCGGCGTAGTAGACGTCGCCGAGATGAATCGTGTAATCCGGCGTCTGCAACTGGACCTGATTGATCACTGAAAGCGCCGGATAGTCGATGTTGCCGTCGGGCCAGGATCCTGTGCCCCAGTCTCCCACGATAGCGATGTTAACGGTGTCGTCGGTATTTGAGACGATCGCGGGAGTGGTGCCGAACGGCGCCCACGAACTCACTTCACTGACTCCGAGTTTGAGTGCGATGTAGAAAATCAGAGCCGTGACCCAACCGGCATCAAGATCTCCGAACTTGCTACTGGCAATCATTGTGCCGTCATAGTCAATGACGCCGGCGCCGTGAACATCGGCGTCCCAACTTTGCAGCATGGCCAGCGTGATCTGTGTTTTCGGGAAGTCGAGCAAGGAACGAAGAACCGGATGCGTGGTGTCGAGAATATAGAGCGCCATTCCATATTGAGTAGCGCCAGGTTCATTCTCGCCCGGATGTTGATTGTTCATTAGCTGGATCAGCTTGGTTTCGCTGGCTTGCAGGTACGCGCCCAGCCGGTTGATGTCGTCGCGTACGTCCGTCATGTCGGCGAGCGGGTGAAGCAACAGCTTCTCGGCTATCTGCGCGGCCATTTTTATTTCATTGACGAGTTCTTGAGCGGATAGGTCTCTCATTGGTTTCTATGCCTCCAGGGTGGACTAGTCGCAAAAACCTTGTGATCGAATATTATCAGACGCGCGCCTGAGGTGTGATGGTCTCGATCGTGATGGCGCACCCCAAATCTTTCAGAGCCTGTTCGAGTTCGGTAGTCCGGCGCACGCGCAAAGAGTTGTTTGGTTTTACCCTGACTACGGTGCCTTCATCGATCAAGGCCTCGAGTGTGACTTCGCAATCGCCGGGGTTCGCGTTAAGCAGGGTCAAAATCTCATCGCACAACGTAGAGAAATCATCGTGCTGAGGTGTGCGAAGGACCAGAAACTCGTTGCCCCTGATCCTGTCGTCAATGCTCTGCACCTGGTCGACGATGATCGTCGGCGGATTGTCCTCGCTAAGCTCGAGGCGGCCGGTGACGATTACGGGCAACTCATTCTGCGCCACAGTGGCGTACTTGCGATAGCCTTCAGGCCACAGCACGCACTTCGTACTGCCGGCTTCGTCTTCCAACCGGAAGAGCGCGAATTTGTCACCTTTCTTAGTGGTGCGGATTTGCAGGTCTCCGATGATCCCGCCGGTCGTGACTCGAATACCACTATTCAACTCGGGCAGCTCAGAAGACTTTACCGCCTTTACGTTCTGGAGAATGTTAAGGTAACGCTCGAGCGGATGACCAGTAATATAAAAGCCCAGCGCCGCTTTTTCGCCAGCTAACATTTCACTTGAAGTCCAGCCTTTAGCGTTCGGCGACAGTTCGTTGGCAAAGTCGATCTCTTCCGGAATCGCTCCGAACAGACCGTTCTGTCCGATCAGCTTTTCGCGCTTAGCTCGTTGCGCTCGCGAGAGCGCCGCGTCGATTGAATTAAATAGACCGCCACGCCATGCGGCGATGGGTCGATCATCCTTAAGCGAGTCGAAAGCACCGGCGCTAACGAGGCTTTCAAACACTCGCTTATTTAACGTTGCCGACTCAACCCGCTCGGCAAAATCGAAGAATGAGCGGAATGGACCACCACTCTCACGAGCCTCAGAGATCGCGTTGACGGCCGACTGGCCCAGCCCCTTAATCGCCGTAAGCCCGTACCGGATCGCGCCGCTTAAAGGCGTAAACCCCGAGTGGCTTTCGTTGACGTCAGGAGGCAGGAGCGCGATCTTCTGAGTGCGCAGTTCCTTCGAGTACTTAAACACCTTGGCCGCGTCCTGAGCTTCACTCGAAAGTACTGCCGCGTAGAAGTGCTCCGGATAGTGCGCCTTCAGATAGGCAGTTTGGAAAGCGAGATAGGCATACGCGACGCTGTGACTGCGATTGAATCCGTAATCCGAAAACTGGGCCATGAGCGAGAAGATCTTCTCGGCTTTTTCGCGTTTTATGCCACGTTCGACGGCGCCGTTAATGAACTTCTCCTCGTGAACTGCCATCTCCTCACGCTTCTTCTTGCCCATCGCGCGACGCATTAAGTCGGCTTCGCTAAGTGTGTAGCCGGCAAGCTTCTGAGCGAGCTGCATTATCTGTTCCTGGTAGACGATGATGCCGTAGGTGTTATTGAGGATCTCCTTCATCTCAGGGACGAGATAACGCACCGCCTTCTTGCCGTGATGGCGCTGGATGAATTCGTCCACCATGCCGCCATCAAGAGGTCCGGGACGATAAAGGGCGTTCAGTGCCGCGAGGTCTTCAAGCTCCTTTGGTTTGAGCTTCCGGCAAATCTCCTGCATGCCTGAAGACTCAAACTGAAAGACCGCTTCAGTCCTTCCTTCAGCAAAAACACTAAGCGCTTTAGCGTCGTTAAGCGCTATATCCGACCACTTAATCTCTTCGCCAAGCATGCGTTTAATGCTCGTTAAGCAATCATTTATAACGGTTAGAGCGGTAAGCGCTAAAAAATCCATCTTAAGCATGCCGGTTTTTTCAAGGTCCGACATGACATACTGCGTGGTCAGTTCTTCCTTTCCGGAGACGGCGACTGGGATCAATTCCTGAAGCGGCACGGGCGAGATGACTACGCCCGCGGCGTGCACTGATGAGTGACGCGCACAGCCTTCGAGGCGCCGCGCGATCTCA
>DATEWS010000664.1:0-3310 GCA_035257785.1 Pyrinomonadaceae bacterium | reverse complement strand
AAAATTTGAATCCGGGCTATTCAGTTAAAGACCGGATCGGCGTATCAATGATCGAAGCCGCAGAACACGAAGGAATCCTGAAGCCCGGCGGGACCGTGATCGAAGCGACGTCAGGAAACACCGGCATCGGCCTCGCGCTCGCCGCCGCCGTGAAAGGTTACAAATGTATTTTTGTGATGACTGATAAAGCGTCGGTCGAGAAGTCGCGCTACTTGAAAGCGCTCGGCGCGGACGTCGTTATTACTCCAGTTTCCGCAAAGCCAGGAACGCCCGATCACTACGTTTCAACTGCTCGTCGAATCGCAGCAGAAACTCCAAACTCCTTTTATCCCGATCAGTATTCAAATCCCGCAAACCCGGAGGCTCACTACCGCACAACTGGTCCGGAGTTGTGGCGCCAGACTGAAGGGATGATCACGCACTTCGTCGCCGGTCTCGGTACCGGCGGCACGATCTCGGGCACTGGTCGTTATCTGAAAGAAAAGAATCCGAGCATTCGCATCATCGGCGCCGATCCGTACGGCTCGATTTTCAAGACTTACAAAGAGACCGGAAAAATCGTAGAAGCCACTCCGTATCTCGTCGAGGGAATCGGGCAGGAGATCGTGCCTCCGAACGTTCACATTAAGTATGTGGACGAAGTAATCAACGTCACCGATCGTGAATCGTTTGAGATGTCGCGCATGTTGGGACGGATGGAGGGAATTTTTTGCGGCGGATCCACCGGGACGAATCTCGCCGCGGCGCTGCGCGTAGGTGCGACGCTCGATGAGAATGCAATCGTAGTGTTCATTGTTTGTGATACGGGCGAACACTATTTAACGAAGCATCACTCGGACGAGTGGCTCAAAGAGAAACGACTACTCGAGCCACAAAAGATGACTGCCGGTTTGATCAGCGGCACCAAGAAACCGCAGGCGCCGAAGTCGCTGGTCTACGTCGCACCTGGCGATAAGGTCGCCGAAGCTCTGGAGAAGATGGATGAGCTCGGCCTAACGCAGATACCGGTGCTCGACGAAGGGCGCCCGGTCGGTTCGTTACGTGAGAATCGTGTGCTCGCGAAAGTAGTGCGCAACAGGGAACTGCTAACTTCGCCTGTCAGTGAAGTGATGGAACAGGCGTTTCCGGCCGTCGATGTCGATGCAAGTTCTTCAGAGGTGACGCGACGTTTGCAGACCAGTCCGGCGGTGTTAGTCGAAGAGTACGGCAGGATCGTTGGCATCATTACTCGTCACGACGTACTCGCGATCTCAAAATAAGAAAACGTGGCGAAAGAAGAAAAAGTTTTAGCGGCCAATCGTGCGGCCTTTCACAATTATCACATTTCGGATAAATACGAAGCCGGAATTGTCCTGACAGGCACCGAAGTAAAGAGTGCCATGGATGGCCGGGTCCAGCTAAAAGAAGCATACGTTTCTGTACGTGAGGGTGAGGCGTGGTTGTTTAATGCACACATTTCGCCTTATTCTCATGGCAACCGCGAGAACCACGATCCACTAAGGACTCGCAAGCTGCTGCTTCACAAACGTGAAATATCCCGACTGGACGAAGCCACAGCCAAACAGGGAATGACTCTCGTTCCCACACAGCTCTACTTAAAAAACGGACGGATCAAAATCGAAGTAGGTGTGGCGCGCGGTAAGAAGATGTATGACAAGCGAGAGGCCGAGCTGAAGCGCACCGTGGATCGAGAGACGCGAGCCCAGTTGAAAGAACGTAATCGATAACTACCAGGTGGCAGGTGCAGTCAGGCAGGAGCAGGTTAACGTGGATCCTGCTCTGTACACTGCTCCTGATGCCGAATTCATATGCCAGGAGAACCTACTCGCTATGCAAGTTGAAGCCAGCCGGGGACCAATTGAAGAGCTTGATGTGCAAGCTCTGGCGGTTGCCGTTTTTAAGAATGAGAAAGCCGATAGTGGCTTTTTGAAGAAAGTGGACGAACTATCCGGCGGTCTGGTGCGCTCAGCACTCGACGCGGAGGAGTTCAGCGGTAAAGAAGGGGAGACTGCCTATTTCCACCTTCTTGGAAATGACAAGTTAAAAGCACGTCGTCTCCTGCTAATCGGTGTCGGTGAAGCCGGCGACTACAAGAGCGCGACTGTTTCGCAAGTGGCTGGAACTGCGGTTCGGTCGTTGCGCAGTAAGAACGTGAAATCGATCGCCGTGCTGCCACGATTCTCCGGTGATGCGCGTGCCACCGCCGCTACCGCAGTTGAAGGCGCATACATCGCCCTCTTCGATCCGGACAAGTACCGGACTGTTGAAAAAGAAGAGAAGAAGATCGATCGCCTGGTAGTTGTTATTGAAGATGCAGACGTTGACGTGCTCCAACAGGGCGTGACGGAAGGAAAGATTGTCGGCGAGTCAGTGAACTTCACTCGTGACATGGCGAACGAGCCCGGCGCTTACATGACGCCGACCGACATGGCCGAACGAGCACGGGAGATCGCGAGCGAGTTTGGACTGAGTGTCGACATCCTCGACGAGGCGCGCATGGAACAGGAAGGCATGGGTTCCTTGCTGAGCGTCGCACGTGGTTCCGATCAACCTGCCAAGCTGATTATCCTGAAGTACACGCCCACTGCTCCTCCTCCTGACACCAAAGAGTTGCTGGCTTTTGTGGGTAAGGGAGTAACGTTTGACTCGGGTGGTATCTCGCTCAAGCCGGGCGAGAACATGGAGTTGATGAAATACGACATGACGGGCGGTGCGACGGTGATGGGAGCGATGCGTGCGATCGCGCAGTTGAAGCCTCCGATTCCGATTCTGGGTGTTGCGCCTTGTACTGAAAACCTGCCGTCAGGTAAAGCGACTAAACCGGGCGACGTCGTAAAGGCGATGACCGGCAAGACGATCGAGATCATTAATACTGACGCCGAAGGTCGATTGATTCTTGCTGATGCGATTGCTTATGCGAAGAAGCTGGGCGCCACGAGAGTCATCGACATGGCGACGCTGACTGGCGCAGTCTCAATCGCATTGGGCGACGTCAATGCCGCAGTCCTCGGAACGGATCAGGACCTGATTGACGAGATCATTACCGCGGGCAGGGAAGTCGGAGAGAAGTTCTGGCAGTTGCCGCTCGATAAGGAATACTCGAAACAGATCCGTTCAGACATCGCGGATATCAAGAATGTCGGTGGTCGTAAGGCCGGCACGATTACGGCTGCGGCATTCCTGAAAGAGTTCGCAGACGGGATCTCCTGGGCGCATCTGGACATTGCCGGAACGGCATGGGGAGACGAGGCAAAGCCTTACAGATCGAAGGGTCCGACGGGCATCGCGGTGCGAACGCTGCTGCGAATCG
>DATEWS010000663.1:0-3643 GCA_035257785.1 Pyrinomonadaceae bacterium | reverse complement strand
AAACAGCCGCCGGTAGTTCGCGAACGTGTACGCAGCGGGCAACGTTTGCGTGGTCCATGATCCTTCCTGCGCAAAACTGACCAGGAACAGGGTTGCTACCGGCAAAACTAAAACAACCGCGAAGAACACTGCGATGATCGTCGCAAGTGCACGCGCCGCGCCACTGCCGATACTCGCGCGACGTCTTGGCGCGCCCTTCATCGCCGCCGCCGCAAACTTGCGCGTCCCTTCATAACGTTGAAAGACGATCAGCGCCGCGAGTGAGATGATCGCGAGCACGACTGTTTCCGTGATGGCGATGACGAAGTCGCCGCGTTGTCGGGCTCGGAAGATCTCGAGCGTCAGTATGCGCACGTCGCCGCCGAAAAGCAGTGGCGCGCTGAATGAAGCCATGGAAGTCATGAAGGTCAACAGTGCCGCTGCGAGCAACGATGGCGTGAGTTGCGGCAGTAACACGCGCCTGATAACAGTGAATGGCGAAGCTCCCAAAACGCGCGCTGCTTCGGCCAGACTCGCATCGATCCTTCGCAATCCGGCGCCGGTGAGCACGTAGAAAAACGGGTACATCGTGTAAGTGTGAAAGAGCAGCAGTGCCGGCCAGCCACGCAAACGCCACGGCGGATTCTGAAGCCCGAAAAGATTTTGAATGCTGTGGGCCAGGATGCCTGATTCGCCGCAGAGAAAGATGAACGCGACGGTGCCAACGAGTGGCGGCAGCACGAGCGGCAGCGCCGCGAATGCGGCGAATAGTCGCCGTCCCGGGAATGCGAAACGTTCGAAAAGAAATGCGAGCGGCACGCCGACCATCGCACACAACACGACCGTGCCGATCGAAAGTGCGAGGCTGCTGACGATCGATTCGATTACGAACTTTTGCGCGAGAACTTCGCTGTAGTTCGCGAGTGTCCAGCTTCCGTCGCGTTGGAACGAGCTGATCGCTACCGAGAGATTTGGATAGATAACACCATAGAGCAGAACGATAATCGTAACCAGAAACAGCACCGCGGATTTCCACGAATAACCACGGATTTTTTTCCTTACTTGATCCGTGCTCATTTGTGTCAATCCGCGGCTCAATTTCTTAGTAACGTTAAATGATCCGGTGAGAGGACGACGGTACACGGCTGATTTACTTCGAGCCCGTTAGTGCGGAGGACGAGTGATTCGAGCAACAGGCCATTTGCATCGATACGAACGGTGGAAGTTGCCCCGGAGAAAACGATCTCACGAATGGTTGCGGGCAGAGTATTGTCACCGCCGTTGTTGTTGCTGAGCTGCACGTGCTCGGGTCGAATCGCGAGATAGACAGGCTTGTTCAGGGGCGCGAGTTCGTCGTGCTTGACCGGCAGGTGCAGCGTGTGTCCGCCTTCAAGAGTCTTGAACACGCCTTCGTTGTTTTTGCTCGAACTCAAACGCATCGCTTTGATCAAGTTGTTGCGACCGAGAAAACTTGCGACTGAGACTTCCGCGGGTTGCTCGTAGAGTTCGCGCGGGCGTCCGGTCTGCATGAGTTTTCCGCCGACCATCACGCTGATGCGATCGCAGAGTGCGAATGCTTCTTCCTGATCATGAGTGACGTAAACAGCCGTCAAGCCTAGACGGGTAACGAGCTCGCGCAACTCGCTGCGTGTTTCTTCGCGAAGCGATACGTCGAGATTCGAGAGTGGCTCGTCAAACAACAGCAACGCCGGTTCGATCGCGATCGCACGCGCGATTGCAACTCGTTGTTGTTGACCGCCGGAGAGTTCGTCAACGGCGCGTTTGCCGTAACCGGGAAGTTGGACCAGTTCGAGCGCGCTGGTGACGCGTTCTGCCATTTCCGCTTTGGTCTTGTGACGCGCGCGTAGACCGAAGGCGACGTTCTCGTAGACGTTGAGATGCGGAAAGAGCGCGTAGTTTTGAAAGACCATGCCGAAGCCGCGACGCTCTGGCGGAAGATTGGTGATGTCAGCGCCCTGGAACTCGATTGAACCGGAGTCGGGCTTTTCGAGACCCGCGATCATGCGCAGCGTGGTCGTCTTGCCGCAGCCCGATGGACCAAGCAATCCGAAGAATTCGCCTTGCGCTACATCGAGAGAAACATCGGCAACAGCACGTGTCGTCCCAAAACTACGAGAGATGTTTTTCAGCGACAGGAAAGACATATTTCAGAGCCATCCACAGATGACGCAGATTACACAGAAAAAATCTGCGTAATCTGTGGATGGTTTTATCTGCGATCTCGAATCTCAGTGTCCCAGTATCTTAACCAATCATTCCCATTCTT
Source organism: Pyrinomonadaceae bacterium (assembly GCA_035257785.1). Taxonomy (GTDB): domain Bacteria; phylum Acidobacteriota; class Blastocatellia; order Pyrinomonadales; family Pyrinomonadaceae; genus PSRF01. The sequence goes on along the minus strand of DATEWS010000663.1, from coordinate 1,377 downwards.
GCGCAAGAGGTCCCAATCCACGGGCAGTTCCTTGAAAGGTTCATTCATCCACGCCGGGAGCTTCGTTCGGTCCAGATCCGTGCGCACGGGGATGCGGTAATACTTCTCCGCCGCATAAATCAAACTCTCCGGCGTCGTCACAAACTCATAAAAGCGTTTGGCCTCTTCGACGTTTGGACCACCACGTATGATCGCGATCCCGTCGATGATCACAGGCGTGCCGCTGCTCGGCACGTTATAACCAACTGGAAAGTTTTTCTGCTCTTTATAAAGGCGAACATCAGGCATGTCCCAGAGCGTGATCAATCCTTCGCGGCGCGCCAACTTTTGCATCATCAACGTGCCGTCGGCCGTGTACTCGTGAACGTTTGCATCGAGTTTGCGCAACCACTCGTAACCTTTGTCCGTCGAACCCGTGTCTTTGTAAAACCTCAGGATCATTGCGCCGAAGATCGCGCGCATCGTGTCGGACGGATTCGGATTTCGAATCAACACCTTGTCGCGCCACTTCGGATCGAGCACGTCATCCCAATCACGCGGCGCGTCCTGCGCGCTGACGGCGTCGCTGTTGTAGGCGATGACCTGTGGTGTCTCGTATGTGCCGTACCAGAGATCCTTTGGATCGCGAGCCGTCGCGGGAACTTTGTCAGCCCACGTCGGTCGAAATTCGAGTAACAAATTCTCTTCAGCCGCAGTTTGAAAAGTTGTGTGCGACGCGCCCCACCAGAGATCCGCCTGCGGACGATTTCGCTCGACGCGCACGCGTTCGAGAACCTGGCGCGAGCCCATGTCGAGAAACTGCACCTCGACATCCGGATGCTGCTGGTTATAACGGGCGACGAAATCTTTCAGGAGATCCTGGCCGTGCGGCGTGTAGATGAGAAGACGGTTTTTGTTGCTTGAACCAGAGCGGCAGGAAAGCAGTAGCGTGACGACAATAAGTGCAGGTACTATCAAAAAGAGCTTTTGGCGCATCCAACGCATGCTATCACGTTTGGAGGTTCAACGATGTCCACACTCAAACGCAGACTTGTCAGGGCTGGTGGCTGGGGAATCGCCAAACGTATGATCAAACCCATTCCGATCGTTGGGTCGATTTTTGCTTTTGGACTTGCGGGCTACGAGATCAAGAAGAAAGGTCTGCTGCCTGGCGCCGTTCACGTTGGTTTGGACGTGACGCCGGTCGTCGGTACAGCGAAGGGCGTGCTCGAACTCTTCACCGGCGATCTGATTCCTGATAAAGCGGACCGGCGCCACAAGGAGCCACAAGTAGGTTAGTCACAAAAAGGCACAAAAGGCACATAACAGTTTTTCTTGAACGCCTCGCGCTCAATAAATTCATGTTGTGCTTTTTGTGCCTTTTTGTGGCTAATTTAA
>DATEWS010000662.1:0-2632 GCA_035257785.1 Pyrinomonadaceae bacterium | reverse complement strand
GAATGATGTCGAGCACGACGCGATTGTCCACGTCCATGTAACGGGCGGTAGCGTTCCTGATATCATCCGCGCTGACGTTGAGATATTGATCCAACTCGGAATCAACGAGGTGCGGATCCGAATCGTATAACGCAAACTCCGCGAGTCGTTGCGCGCGATACATCGACGACTGTCGACCGCGCACGGCATCGTTGCACAGCGAGTTGCGAAGTTTTTCCATCTCCGCGTCCGTTGGACCATCAGTCGCAATGCGTTTGATCTCATCAAAAATTTGCGCGCGAATCTTCTCTACTTCTTCGCCTGGTTTTGGCAACGCGAAGATGTACAACGCCGATGGACCACGTCGCTCATCGACGCCACCTTCGATCGACACGACCGATTCATCGCCTTTGACGAGCTTTTGATACAAGCGTGAACTGTCTCCTTCAAAAAGCAGTGAGCCCGCGAGCGATAGCGCGTAAAAATCGGGGGTGCGTCGCGCGGGTATTTTCCAGCCGAGCACGAATGCCGGCGCGGGCGCCAGTTGATCGTGAAACGTCTCTTCACGAATTGAAACTTGTTCAGGCTCGGAAACATCCACACGCGGCGGAACGGGTTGTTCCGGAATGTTGCCGAAATACTTGTCGACAAACGCGCGTGCTTCTGCGTTGTCAAAATCTCCAACGACACTCAACACCGCATTGTTAGGCGCGTAGTAGATCCGGAAAAACTCCTTCACGTCGTCGATCGTCGCAGCATCGAGATCTTCCATCGAACCGATGGTCGAGTGTGCGTTGGCGGGGTTCTTGAAGATCAACTCATTCATCCGCAGAAACGCGCCGACGTAAGGCTGGTTGTCGTAACGCAGTCGCTTTTCTTCCTGCACTGCGTTGCGTTGATTGTCGAGATTTTCCTGCGTCACTTTCAGCGAGCGCATGCGATCGCTCTCGAGCCAGAAAGCGAGTGGCAGATAGTTTGACGGCAGAGTTTGAAAATAGTTGGTGCGTTCGGTGGACGTGGTTCCGTTCATCGTGCCGCCGGCGTTGAAGATGTATTGAAAATGCGCGGCCTTGGGAACGTTCTCCGAACCCTGAAACATCATGTGCTCGAAAAGATGAGCAAAGCCGGTACGACCTTCCCGCTCGTTGCGTGAGCCGACGTCGTAGTAAACGGCGACAGAAACCACGGGAATGGCGCGGTCCTGGCTCAACACAACACGCAGGCCGTTAGCGAGAGTAAATTCGTCAATTGGAGTCGGCGGTAAGTGAAATCTCTCTGTCACGAGGTTTTCTCTGGCTGAAACAAAGGCGTGCTTTACCGTTCGCGAGGAAGGGTAAAGCACTGCTTTGGGGGGAAGGTTTCTAGTTGGGCGCGAAAGATCGTGGCGCCGTGATTTTGAGCTTCAGACGGTCTTATCGGCGATCAAGCCACGCAATTCCGCTCGCAGCCGTTCGATTTCGGCGAGCTTCTGTCTGACACGCTCAAACAATGCTGACTGAGTCTTAATGCCCTCATCGATCAGGAAGCCGGCCGCTTCTGCGCGACTACGAAAAACACCGGCCTGGACCAGCGCTTCCAGTTTCTCCTGCGCCTCTGGCGAAATCTTTACCGCAACTACGTAATCATCCTTTGCCGAGATGGCCTTTTCAATCGTTCTGCTGATATCGCGCCCGATTGCGCTCAACGATTCGGGAATGCGCGAAGCGATGTCGCGCACTGACGAAGCCGTTCGATTTGAATCTTCAGTTCCCGGCTCGTCGTCGCGAAGCATCAAGTCGTCCACTCGTTCGGGTATTGGCTGTTCTTCCTTATGATACGGACTGCTCATTTGGTACAGACTCCTTTACAAACACCGAATTCTATCTGTCCGTCTTACGCTTGTTTGCATTTGTAAGTTCATTCTACGGAGCGCGAGAAACACGGTCAAGCAAAGGCCTTCTCTGCGTTCTCTGCGGCTCTCTGCGTGAAATAACATTTTATCGCAGAGAACGCCGAGAACCGCCGAGATCACAAAGGGCACAACCTTGCTCGCCCAGTCAGCATCCGTTATATTGCAAATGCAATTCTGGATACGAGATTAGAGGTTTTCAGTGAAAAAACTTTCGGCTCAAATAGCTCTCATCCTGCTGGTATTCACGCTCATTATTCCCGCTTTTGTAATCGCACAAAGTCCAAACGGCGGTCTGCCTAACAGGCGAGCGCGTGGAACCGCACAAACTGCGGCGGTCCAACGTGATTTTGATGAAGCGTTAAAGGTAATCCAGGAACAATACGTCGATGGTCGCAAGCTCAACTACAACGACGTCTTCAAGTCGTCGATCATCGGCATGCTTCGTTCACTGGATCCGCACTCCAATTACTACGACCGCGAAGAGTTTGACGAGCTGAAGACGGATCAACGTTCCGAATATTTCGGAATCGGCGCCTCGATTCAGAATTATGCTCACGGCGACCAGGCTGACACTTACATCACGGCCACTTTCGATGGCTCGCCGGCCGGCAAAGCCGGACTGCGCTATGGCGATCGAATTGCCGAGGTCGATGGCGTCAAGATGACTGGCAAGTCATCATTGGAAGTGCGCGACAAGATTCGTGGGCCGCGCGGCTCGACGGTTAAGTTGACGCTGGAGCGTGCGGCGGACAAACGCATCGA
>DATEWS010000661.1:0-10748 GCA_035257785.1 Pyrinomonadaceae bacterium | reverse complement strand
AGCAACTCAGGAAACTCGTAATGCGGATTCAGGTAAGCGAAGTTCGCCAGCGAGTTCAAAGCCTCGAGTTCGTGCCATGCATTCAACCAGCGCGGAAGCAGATCCGCGATCTCTTTCTTCACGAACTCCAGCCGGTACGTGAAAATGAAATCCCACGGCATAACCAGGTGAACCAGGAACGGGAGAACCGGGTTGGTGCGCACTCCGAGCGCCGCAGCAAGCCGGCCCAATCGCTTCACCTCTTGCGATGGTTGTTTGCCTTCCGCAATGAACGGAGCACAAATCCGCGCCAGCCCCGGAGTGCTTTTGTAACTGCGTGATTCAAGATAACCAAACACAACCCGAAAATGCGTCAGCGCTTTTTCCAGTCCCTGCAACTCCTCCCACGCCGTCGCAATACGCTGTCGATTCAGAATCATCCCGCCGCCATAAACCACAAACGTGATGGGCCAAATCGGCGGGATCAAATGCAGGGTCGCGAGGACGATGCAGATGATGTTCAAAGCTGACAGAATCGAAAGATATATGACTGTCGGCAGCAACGAAGCCTTGTGCTCCTCACGTGCGAGCCAATCGACAAGTATGTTTGAATCCCAACGACTTGGACCACCGCGATGTCCAGTGTAAAGACGCGCAACCGCTGACAGCAGTTGCAGCTTGTCACGAAAGATATAGTGTGCTTTCAACTCGCGGACCAACGCCTGGCGATGCTTGATTAACTCTGCATCAAGCCACGCGTTTGATAGCCACGACTTCAGACGATCACTGCCTTCTCTCGTGACTGCGCAGTCGAGCAAACGAAGTAAAGATCGTTCGCCAGTGATGTCTAGATCAGTTTCAAACGGATGGCCCGCAACCGGAGACGAGGCAGGATCTGCGGGTGGTATTCGCCCCCAATCGAGATGAATGCGTGCGATATGTACCTGTTTGATTTCGATGAGCAGTGAGTTTCGCGTCAGACTGTCGCGCACGCGGTTGTGATAAACGGTAACTACAGAAAACACGATCATCACCAGGGCTGCGATATACCACGCGGTCTTGTTACTCGCCAAATTGCAGAACGCCAGCGCCAGCAACACACCACAGATAAAAATAATTCTTCGCGCGTTCCAATACTTCTGACTAATTGCATTCAGACGAACGGCCCTCCGTCGCAACCGCGCGATCTGTTTATCAAGTTGTTCTAAACGAGTCATGCTCATCTGGTTTTATCCACAGATTACGCAGATTTTTTAATAATCTGTGTAATCTGTGGATGCTAACTACTTCTCAAGCGCACGGCGGTGTGGGACATTCGGAGTCGTGTATGACGGCGGCCGCGTCTCCATGGGCGCGGCCATAGGTCGTGATCAAAACCACTGATCCGATGATAATCGTCGCTGCGATTATCATCCTCAACGTGATGGGTTCGGCGGCGATTAGCCAACCCAAGAACACTGCCACCACAGGATTCACGTAACCATAAGTCGCCGCACTTTCAGGAGTAACGTTGTTCAGTAAAAAACTGTAAGCCGTGAAACCCACGAGCGATCCGAACACAAGCAGGTAGACGAATGCTCCGATCGAGGTCCATGACGCAGCCGCAAGATTCAAATGTTTCAAATCACCCGTCGCTAAAGCGAGCAACATGAGCAAAATACCACCGGCGAGCATCTGCATTCCGGCACCCATCGACGTTGGCCCATCGATCGGATGTCGATTTGAGTAGACTGAGCCGCCAGCCCATGCGAACGATGCGAGCAGCACGACACCCGCGCCAATCAAACTCATCTTCGAGCTACTGCCAATGCCTTGCGCTAATCCATTGCTCACTAGCAACGCGACACCTATCAAACCAATGAAGACGCCGAACAACACCTTTGCGTTTGGTCGCTTATGAGTCAGCGCCCAGATCAAGACCACTACCCACAAAGGCTCAGTAGCAACAAAAAGTGCGGCGAATCCCGACGACACATATTTCTCGGCCCAGGTGACGCCGCCGTTGCCGCAGAGCAGCAACAGTCCGCCAATGATGAACGCGCGGCGCCAGCTAGTTAATGAGTTCCGAAGCTTCGCCCCTTGCGCAAGCGCGAGTATCAAGAGAATGCCTCCCGCAATCGAAAATCGTGTCGCCGCCATTAAAAATCCCGGCAGCGTTTCGATCGCGAGACGGATCCCCAGATACGTCGAACCCCAGATTATGTAGACTGCGGCGAACGCGAGAATGATGAGCACGCGAGATGGTCGAGTTGTTGGCATGTTTTCCGATTTCCTGCGCAGTGCAAAATGCCACAAAAAAGCACAAAAGGCACAAAAGTAAACTTCTTTACTTTTGCGCCCGTTGTGCTTTCTTGTGGCGTTTTGTCCCTTAAGGGGCTCGTTGGGACTTACTCAGGCCGGTTGCGGTTATTTGGTTTCGGTCGCTGCTGATTGTTGTTTTGCGGCGGCGGTCGCTGATCCTTGCGGTCATTTGTGATGACTTTCGCAGGTTCCTTCGGCGGCCGTTTGTCCTGATCGCGCCGTTGTGCGAAGGCGCCTACAGACACTACGCCGAGCATCGCAATCAACAGGATTTCTCGTAGTAGCTTAATCATTTCGAGCCTTTTCTCCTCATGCCTTCTAGCGCGCAGGAGGGAGAAAGAGTTGCGCCGACCAGAAAACCAGCAAGATAGATGCCAGATGAACGAGGCTGAAAAGTCCAACAATTATAGGTCAAAATCGCACGAATTCGCATTTAGCCGCACCGTATCGTGCAATTAAGGGGCAGGCGCAGTGAGCAGGAGCAGGCTGCTCCTGTGGTCTGCTCCTGCCGCTGGCTGTTTAGCGGCGGATGGTGACGCTCAGCGTGCCGATGTTGCCGCTCGTGTCAAAAGTGCGGAGCGAGATGGTGTGCTCGCCCGGTCCAAGTGAACCAAACTCGACCGTATAAACCTCGTGCCCGCTGTCGGCGATGCCGTCGTCAGGAAATACCGGAATCCAGGCAGCTCCATCCAAACTCGCATCAGCCTTCTTAACCTTCCCGGTCGCATCATCCACCGCAAAAACCACGCGCACCTTGTCTCCAGTGATCTGCGGCTGGCCCATCGGCTTCACCACCGGCGGCGTGTTGTCAATATCAACAGGCTCACTCAATCTCTCGCCTGTTAACTTCTGCCCCGGCGGATTATCAGGCGCGTCGGAGGCGACAACCTTGATGATGTACCGACCATCCGCCAGAGTTGCCCCATCGATGGTGTAGAAGTTATCCCGCAGTTTGTCTTTCAACAGCCGGAAGGTTTGTTCATTGAGCGCGCGATAGTAGATCGCATATTCAAGCGTGTCGCCGTTGCGGTCCTCGGCCTGCCATTGAAATGAGCGCGCGCCGCGCTGGTAGAAGCGTCGCGGCGGCACCTGCGCCACCGGACCAAATACCGACGGATCCAAACCTGACGACTCCACATTTGGATCAACTGCAACTTGCGCCATCTGCTGCAACCCGACACCGATCGGCAACGCTGTGATCGAAAGCACTTCAGGCGCGACATTGCGCGGCAGGTAAGCGACACTTACGTCTTCCACCCACGACGGCGCACTTGGCGAACCCGATGCGCGCACCGTCGCACGCCATTGAATAAAGCGAGCGCGTGGGCTCGAGATCTGATTTCCATCCGGAGTGCGATAAGCCGCACTCCAATCGCTCCAAGTGGCATCAGGCCGTTCGCCGTTTCCGCTGCGAGTTTGAATCTCGACGTTGCCAGCACCGCGCCACCAGATGCGTCCCCACGAAGCGGTCAGTTTCGCATCTCGGACCGGGGATTCGAATGTGCCTTCGTTAACCAGCTCGTTACCGAAACGATAGAGTTTTCCCTGGTTACTCGAGGCGGCATAGATCTGATTGTTCCGGACGAGCAACGACGAGATCTGTCCTTCCGGAGACTGCAACAAGAGCGTATCGCGACCGTCGTTCGTGACTGAGTAAATGCGACCTTTATCAGCAGTGCCGATCAGCACACTACCCGCTTCTAATGAAGGAGCGATTGCGAATGCGGTTACTGTCGTCGAACTCCAAACGACGTCTGTAGCGCCATCGGGAAGAATGCGAAACACCGCGCTCCGCGCGTTTGAAACATCGCTGCGGCTGCGCGTTTGTCCCGACTGACCCTGAATCGCAGCGCCACTCTCGTCAACCGCGGTGATCGTTACTGAAGTGCTCGGCGTCGCGCCTTCAGTGGGTTGTGGTGTCGGCGCTGCCGGTGTCGATGGCGTACGCCCGGCTGTCGCCGCATCACTTAGCGCTAACGCATAGATCGATCCGTCAGCGGCAGGTGCGAGGGCGTGGATCTCGCGAAGCTGCGTGTCGAACAGTGCAAATGTCTTCCCTTCCGGTGACACTCGCAGGACCAGGCCACCTGAGTCAGTGCCGGCGATAAGATCTCCCTGCGCTGTTACTGCCAATGAGATCACGTGTGTTTGATTCGTGCTAACCAGCAATGATGATTCCGGGTTAGCGCCCGCCGCGCGAACACGATAGAGCTTGCCACTATCGCCTGTTCCAACAGCGAGTGAACCATCGTTCATAACCGCGAGTGACCAGATGTACTTATCGCCGGGATCGAAATAAACGTCGGCTTTTCCGTCGGCAGTGATGCGATAGACCTTACCGTCCGGCGATGTGCCGGCGTAGAGCGCTCCGTCACGACCGATCGCGAGCGCGGTCACGTCTAGCTCAGCGGCGTCGTAAAGGAGTGAGCCTGTGCCGGCGGGTGTGATTTTGTAAGTCTTGCCGTCGTGTCCGGTGCCGAGATAGACGTTGCCCTGATTATCGACTGCGCTGGACCAGATGTAAGTCTGCTGCGTGTTAAAAACTTCGTTGAGCTTCGGCGCGAGCATCAGCACGCCCGTGTCACTGATCGAAACTCCGCGCGCGTCGCCCTTCAACAGTTCGGTGCGACCGCTCGTTTCCCAAACGATCGGCTGCCCGGCTAGTGCGGGCTGAGCGATAAACGTGAGAACTAAAGTTGTAGTGATAATCAGACTGTAGAGTTGTTTGATGGTCATCTTCGAGTCAGGTTCCTATGTACTTGGCGTATAGCGAGCGGGCGACGGCAATCTCATCGGTGCCGCGAATGATCGAGCGTGCATCCTGAAAAACTGTTAATTCAAAATTTCCGGTTTTGAAACGCAGCAGATACTCATTGAACTTCACTTCACCGGCGCGACGCAGTCTTTCTGCGAGTGATGAAAAGTTGATGCGGGTCGGTTGTGCGGGTGAAATCTGGATCGCGTCACGACCACACAGAACAGCAGCCCCTTCGGACGCATTCGACAACGTTTGGTAAAGCGCGAGTCCACACGTCTGACAATCTGCACGCGGCGAACCCGTTCCGATCTGTCGCCATTCGTTTCGCCAAACGTCAAACTGCATCAACGAGCCGTGCAGGTCATCCAGTCGTCCAGTAAGCAACTTCAGTGCTTCAGCAACCTGTACTGCCGACACGATGTTTATGATCGGCATAATCACTCCGCCGGTGTCGCACGTCGGAGCACTCGCTGCCGGCGGTGCTTCTTCAAACACACAACGCAGACACGCAGTCTGGTGCGGACGGATTGTCATTGTCACGCCATAAGATCCGACCGCAGCGCCGTAGATCCAGTCTGTCTGGTGCTTCACGCAGGCGTCGTTGATGAGGTAACGAATGGCGAAATTGTCAGTGCCGTCGAGCACGACGTCACAGTCATCGAGCAGTTGCTCGATGTTGGAATGATTGACATCGATGATGTGAGGCTCGATCTCTACTTCGGAATTGATTTGCCGCAGGTGATTCGCGGCGGCAATGACTTTCGGCAGACGCTGTTCGGCATCAGCCTCGATGAACATCGTCTGCCGTTGTAGATTTGAAGGCTCGACAAAATCGCGATCGACTATGCGCAGGTGGCCCACACCCGCACGCGCCAACGATTCTGCGTGGGCCGAACCCAGCGCGCCGCAACCAACAATCAGGACGTGGGCGGCCCGCAGCCGCCGCTGCCCTTCCTCGCCAATTCCACTAAAGAGAATCTGTCTGCTGTAACGATCGTCCACTGCACGTCAGTATAGCAGTGAACGGCCACAGGTCTCAGGCCATGATCCCGTAACGCTTAATCTTCGCGTTGAGCGTAGTCGGCTTTAGACCGAGGAGTTTGGCGGCACGCGTCTGGCTGCCTGAAGTGCGACCCAGCGCGGTGCGAATAAGACTAACTTCAAACTGCCTCACTTCGTCTGAAAAACGTGTGCCATTCTTGATGTCAACCGGCTTGGAGATCGCGAGCGACTCTACTTCCTCGAGCAGTTCCAGCACCGTTTCGCGCAGCGTGTTTAGTCGCGCGTCAACGGTCTTGTCGTTAGCGGTTGTTTCGGTCATCTCGGACTTGTTCATTTCCAATCCCAAAATCGATTCGCTTGTCATAACTCTCCTCCAGAGATGGGGCTCTCAAGCAAATCATCGCAAACTAAGGAGGTGAGTTCATCGGCGTTGTGACGGAACGGCTAAAATTTGGGATGGAGCGGTCTTTCTCCGCATTCTCTGCGTTCTCTGCGGTTCTCTGCGTTCCTCTGCGGGAACATATATTTTCACGCAGAGAGCCGCAGAGGAACGCAGAGGAACGCAGAGGTTAGATATTGTTTCCGACGGCGCCCTGGAAGTTGGAACGGTAGTTTCGACTGAGGGTGAGTTGCTTGCCGTTCTCCATGATGACACGGTATTCACCGTGGAACCACGGCTGCATTTCCTTGATCTTGTCGATCTTCACAATCGCCGAGCGGTGGATGCGTCGAAACTCGCGCGGGTCGAGCTGCTCTTCCAAACTACTGATCGTTTCGCGCAGCAGGTAAGCCTTCTGATTGTCGTAGACGCGTACGTAATTTCCCTCTGACTCGATGCACTGCACGTCGTTCACACTGACGAAGAAGACACGGCCGCCATTCTTGATCACGAGTCGTTCGAGATGACGTGGACCACTCTTCAACTCTTCGAGTAGCGCGAGGATGTGACGATCGCGCTCGCCACTCTGGTCGACCTTAATCTGCTTCTTCACGCGTTGCCAGGCCGCATCGAATCGTTCGTGATCGAAAGGCTTCAGCAGATAGTCGAAGGCGTGCACCTCAAACGCGCGCACGGCATATTGGTCGTAGGCAGTGACAAAGATGATGTAAGGAGTCGAGCCGCGGTCAAACGATTCCAGCACTTCGAAGCCGCCCAGCTCAGGCATCTGTACGTCCAGAAAGACGAGGTCGGGCTGCAACGACTTGATCGCCTCTACCGCTTCACGACCATTCACACACTCCGAGACAATCTCGACTTCGGAATCGCCTTCCAGCATCTCGCGAATCATCTCGCGAGCAAGTGGTTCATCGTCGACGACTAACACGCGAATAAGTCTTGCGTTCGTCACCTTGCCTCCTACCAAATTGTGAATAACGCAAAGGATGAGTGAAGTACTTCGACCGATTACGACAAATTTGGATGCGGAGTTTCGTGATTGAGTTGAATGGACGAGAAATCGAAGGGTGCTTGCGAGTAAATGGAGATTTACGGTTCAGAACCGCGCGGGATTTCGAGCGCAACCGTTAATCCGCCCGCAGGATCATTCAAAAGCTCAAAGTGCGCGGCGTCTCCATACAGCCCTGCGAGGCGAGCGCGCGTGTTAGCCAAACCTACTCCGCGACCGAGCCGCGCTTCGAGCATGCGCTCGGCATCGATGCCGGGACCGTTGTCTTTTACCTCGATGCGCACAACGCCGTTTCGCGGCGCGGCAACGACCTCAACGCGGCCCGAGGCTGAGTGTCCGATCGCATGTCGCATCGCGTTCTCGACGATTGGCTGGAGGATCAAATTGGGAACGCGAACGTCGAGCACCTCGGGGTCGACGCGAATGTCCGTCGTAAGTCGATCCTGAAAACGAATCCGCTCAATCTCGAGATACCCATTCAGAAACTCGATCTCCTGCTGGAGCGTGACTTCCATCGAACCGGAATTTTCAAGGGTCAGGCGGAGGAAGTCGCCGAGACGCGTGATCATCTTGCGTGCGCCGTCAGTGTCTTTGCTCAGTAAAGCCGAGACGGAATGCAGGGTATTGAAGAGAAAGTGAGGATGGATCTGCATCTTCAGCGCTTCCAACTGCGACTGCACCAGTTGGCCGTGAAGTTGGGAGGCCCTCAACTCGTTTTTACGATAACTGTTGTAGTAGTTGAAAGCATGGCTCATCAACACGATGAACCAGTAAACGAGGGCAAAGTTATCGAGGTTGATATAGAGCAGATTGAACACCCGCAACGGAGTGATTGACGACGCGCGGCCCATCAGCAGCATGAAACCGATGGCGTGAATTGCGATCAGAGTGCCGGTGAGCACGATGCTGAAGAGAAGATGAATCAGCGAGCGACGGACCCAGTTGCTCCGTTCGATGCGAAAGCGCCGCGCGAGCCAGAGAACCAGCGGGGTGGCGAGCGCCCAGATGTAGCAAATCGATGCCTGAAACAGAAATCCCTGCAGATATTTGATCGGCTGGTTCTCTGCGTAATAACTGAGATAGACCTGGGTGGTGAAGAAGAGCGCGACCACGGTCCAGACACCCCAGATCAATCCGTAACGTACCAGGCGTCGGGACAGTACGGTTTGCTCTTCTCCGTTCGGGACAGGATTAGTCATTGACTTCGAATCGACGTCGGAACGCGGGAGGTGCTGGGCCTTGCAATCGACATTACTTATCCTTTCAGTAATACCTTTGGGGAGAAATTTGTGACCAGAAGGACTGAGCGTGACGCAGACGGGCTTCTAGCCGGGTCTCCTGCCAGTCCATAGTTCAAACTGGATTTTAGCCTGCGCGACGAGCATGTCGAGTCCACCGATGGTGTCGCAACCGGCTTTGCGTGCCTCCTGCAAAAATCTCGTGTCGGCGGGATTGTAAATCAGATCGTAAGCACAGCAAACGCCGTTTAGTTGTTCGGCTGTTACTGGCGATTGCTCTATGTACGCGCCCGAACCGAGTGGTGTTGTATTAATCACCAAATCATAGTTTGCGAAAGACGCCGATGCGAGTGGTTCGCAGTTGACGCCGAAAGTGTCGGCGAGCGGTTGAGCTTTGTTGAGGTCACGCGCAAAAACGGTTGTGACAACATTCAGCTTCTGTAACGCCCAGACTGCCGCTCGCGCAGCGCCGCCTGCGCCGATGATCGCCGCGCGACGGCTGTTCCACTTTGAAAACTTTCGCAGCAACGGATCAATAAAGCCTGTAGCATCGGTGTTGAAACCGAGCAATCGATCCCGCTTGATCGCAATCGTGTTGACGGCGCCGATCTCCTGTGCTGCGGGATTGAGCCAGTCGAGATACTTCATCACAGTCTGTTTGTGTGGCGCCGTAACGCTTAATCCTTGCAGGTTCCAACTCAATTCACGCGTACGCGGATGGACCATGCGCCTCATGAACGAATCGAGATCATTGACTTCAAACGGAAGATAAACACCGTTCAATTGTTCTTGCGCAAACCAGCCGTTGTGAATTTGCGGTGAGACTGAGTGCATCACCGGAAGACCGATCAGGCCGCACACGATCGTTTCGTGATCGATCTTGTCGATGTGATAAAACGAACGCAGGTTGCGGGCGGTAAGCTGGCCGGGCGCGGTTGCATTTTCGTCGTCTAGCGAGCCGTAAGTTAGAAATGCTCCTCGCGACGGTCCAAGCACGCGTGTTGCGATGCCGGAGTTACCCATCGCAATCGGAATCGCTTCCTTGTCGTCGAGATCCAGCAGTTGAAAAACAGGAATACAATCGACGACGTCGTGCGCTTGGACGGCGATCTTTATGACTTTCGCGGGTGTGGCGGCGAGTCGATTGTAAATATCGTTGAAATTATCAGGCACGCCGCTGAAGTCGTGATGAGAAACAATGACGCGCGACCAGTCAGGCGAAAGATCGTCCGTCAGATCGACTTCAACGTCCCACCAGATTTGCTCGCCGCGCGGAGCTACGTTGTTCCAAAACTTCAACCGCTCTTCACGACTCAATTGGCGATGCCCGCCTTGTTCAGAAGGACGAAAGGTGAGAATCACCGGAACGGAAATATTTTGCAGGACTTCCGTGAGGTTCTCGAGCGTGCTTTCAAGACAATCCAAACGCAACTCGATCAGGTCAGCCCACTCGACTGCACGTTCGCAAGTCTTGCGCAGCGCGTCGAGCTCATGCTCGCACACCGGAACACAGATTTTACTTCGACTCATGGTCCAGGTGCCGCGTGGGTGCTTCAACACCGAGATGCCTAGTCGTGCCTTCCGTAACACTCCCGACCGGCGCTCTTAATTCGTTCAGCGGTCGCGTCTGCTCTTGAAATGTGTGACCCACCGGCGGCGGCGCGAGTGAACCTCGCTTCTCTCTTTCCCGAACGCGAATGAATTGCGCGAGTCCAGTCCCCATCATCGAGAACGCCGGCAGCAACATAAAAAACCACCACCATCCGGTCCCTGTTCTTGAAATCATGATTGCGATTATCAAAAACGCAAAACCCATGAACACGTTTTTGAATGCATGATCCAGAGACGCTTCACGTGCGCGTTCTCCTCTACGTTTCCGACCACGCCTGTCCTCAACTTCGACCGGAGGCGTTTGAATCATCTGGCCTGTCATAGCCTGCGGCACGAGGCTGATATTTGCTCCGCACCCGCGACAAAAACTCGCGCCGTCGAGATTCTGTGTGGCGCATTTTGGACAGAACATCTATTTTCCGCCTTTCATCTCAATCAGACGCTGGCGACGCG
>DATEWS010000660.1:0-3829 GCA_035257785.1 Pyrinomonadaceae bacterium | reverse complement strand
AACGCGATTCTTGCAGACGTCGCTTCCCAACTCGCAAAGCTCGCTGGTGACAGACCAGACGCGTCTGGTCCAAAGAGTTCGCCAAGCAACGGTATCTGACGATCCGCCTGATTGTCAGAAGCTGCCGGAGCGGACACAGCGCCGGTCGAGCTCGTCGGCGTAACAGCATTTGGTTGATCGCGTAAGAAATAAGCAAAAAGTCCGCTAGCTAACAGCAGTACGACAAACGTCACCAGCACCGCAGCGGTCACACGGTTCATGTTTCATTATCCTTTCGTGAGTTACAAAAACGCACAAAAAGCACAAGTAAAAACTAAATTTCAGGGTGGTCCAGAAAGATTATTTTGTGACTCTTGCTTTTTTGTGGCTCATTTTCCAACAGCAGGTGAACTGTTTGGACCTTCGAAGAACAACTGGCTGTTAAAAGGCTCTTCGCCCGGTTCCATCGCGGGACGCTCGTAAGTGCCGTCGGGATTCATCACTCGGGCTTTCACGTTATCACGCAGGTACGCGGCGATCACCGTATCCTTCAGATAACTCTGCAACTGCGGATCGAGCACTGGCACAACAACTTCAACGCGACGATCGAGATTGCGCGCCATCCAATCAGCCGAACCAATGTAAACTTCTTCATCGCCGCCGTTCGCGAAGTGAAAGATGCGACTGTGTTCGAGGAACCGCCCGACGACGCTACGCACGTGAATGGTCTGCGAGAGTCCCGGTTCACCAGGACGAATCATACACGCGCCACGCACGATGAGATCGATCTCAACGCCCGCTTGAGACGCTTCGTAAAGCGCTTCGATGATCGGCAGGTCAGTCAAACGGTTAATCTTCGCCGCGATGTAAGCCGGACGCCCGGCTAATGCATGTTCGGTCTCACGTTCGATCAACTTCATCATCCTGCGTCGCAAACTCAATGGCGCGACGAGTAACCGGCTGAACTCCTTCTGCATCGAGAAGCCGGTGAGAAAGTTAAACAAGTCAACCGCATCATCACCGATCATCGAATCACTCGTTAACAATCCGAGATCGGTGTAAACCCTTGAAGTGGTGGGATTGTAGTTGCCGGTGGCGATGTGTGTGTAAGTTTGCAGGCCATGTTCTTCGCGACGTACGACAAGCGCGACTTTGCTGTGCGTCTTCAAACCCACGAGCCCGTAGACCACGTGTACGCCGGACTCAGCGAGTCGCTTGGCCCACTCGATATTATTCTCCTCGTCAAAGCGGGCCTTGATCTCGACCACCGCCGTCACTTGTTTCCCGCGTTCACTCGCCTGTATCAGCGCCTGCGGAATCGGCGACTTCTGGCCGGTTCGATACAGGCACATCTTGATCGCGACCACTTGCGGATCCTGCGCGGCCGCGTCAATAAAATCGACTATTGTGACGAAGGCGCTGTAAGGATGGTGCAGCAGTATGTCCTGCTTCTTGATGACGTCGAAGAGCGACTCCTTATTTCGCAATGACGGCGGCACGATCGCCTTCAGCGGTTTGTCTTTGAGTTCCGGTTGATTGAGGCCGTAAAGCTGCATCAGGTCGGGCGCGTCCAGCAAACCATCAATCACATACACATCGTCCTTCTCGAGTCCGAGTGCGGTCGTCAAATAGTCAACCATGTCGGGCGGCATTGACGACGCCACTTCGAGTCGAACAGCGAGACCAAAACGACGTTCGCGCAGCGACTCCTTGATGAGCGCCAGCAGGTCCGCGGCTTTGTCGTCGCGGATCTCGACATCCGCATCGCGCGTGACGCGAAACAGATGTCCCTTGCTGAAAGTCATGCTCGGGAACAGCGAATGAATATTTGCCTCGATTACTTCTTCGACGAGCGCAAACTTCGTCTCTGCTTTGTTCACCGGAATCAGACGCGGCACTACCGGCGGCACTTTTATTCGTACAAACCTGATCTCGTTTCCGAGTGGCGCGCCCGCGAGCGTGTCTTCAGGATTGCTCTCGACTGTCAAACCAATGTTGAGACTGAGATTTGAGATGTAAGGAAAAGGACGAGCCGGATCGACAGCCTGCGGCGTCAGCACCAGAAAAATATTTTTTATGAAGTACTGCGACAGGCTTTGCTTCTCTTCATCCGAAAGCGTTGCGTAGCGCGCGATGACAACTCCGTGTGACTCCAGCTCCGGTAGAACGCCATCACGCAGACAACTTGTGTGCTCTTCCACAAGCGTGAGTACGCGTTGACGAATAACGTTGAGCTGCTCGACAGGGGTCAACTCACCCGGTATTGGGCCAATGTCTTCAATGGGCAACATCTCCTTGATGCCCGAAACGCGGACCATGAAGAACTCGTCGAGATTCGATGAGAACACTGACAGGAACTTCAGCTTCTCGAGGACCGGAGTTGACGGTTCGGTTGCTTCTTCGATCACGCGCTTGAAGAACTCGAGCTGGCACAGGTCGCGGTTGAGCACGGACCAGGCGAGAAAACGTTTTGGTTTTGAATCTGTGCGAGCCGGTATTTCCGATTGCATTAAACTTTTACCCTGTGATCTCGTTTTGAGGAATTAATTTGAGCAACGTGCGTCGATAATCA
The DNA here is from genome assembly GCA_035257785.1 of Pyrinomonadaceae bacterium. Classification (GTDB taxonomy): domain Bacteria; phylum Acidobacteriota; class Blastocatellia; order Pyrinomonadales; family Pyrinomonadaceae; genus PSRF01. Next base: position 1,278 of record DATEWS010000660.1, on the reverse strand, counting down.
TCTTCGCCTTGCGCACGAATTCCGCCGCCCACTCTGCGGGCGGACGATCGCGTTCGGCGTTTCGTGATGCAGCAAAGACTTTCGTAATCGTTTGCTTTTGCTTTTCATCATCCAATAGGCGCTGAAGATTGTTTGCCAACAACTTTCGGCCTGCTTCGCTAATGTTAGTGTCTCCGACACTCTTCGCGTTCGCACTGCAACTACCGCCACTCACTTTGATCGGATCTTTCTTACTCCAGACGTCGAGCCGCGCTTTCTTTTCACTCGAGCTCGAAAAGCCAAAGGTTGATCCCATGTCGCTGACGTAGAAAACTGCCTCGCCAGGTTCGCAAACGCGAGTGTTGCCGTTTCTCTTCGATTTCAGACACGCAAACTTATGATTATCTGTCTTGGTGTCGCCGTGATCGATAAACGCCAGCCAGAGCTTGAACGCATCGATCTCAGCGCGCGGCGCACCGCTCGCGAGTAGTTTCTGAAGTGATTCGGCAAGCGAACCAGCGTCCTTGTTGTTGCAATTGGTGTCGATACCGCGCGCCAGCCCCAACTCAACACCCGCTGCGGGTTGAGACGGTGACCAGGGCGCGCCTTGAAAACTCTTTGTCAGGCTCTTCTCACAGTCGGGACAATTTACGTCTGCGACCCATTCGTCATCGGCAAAGAAACCAAGCGCTTTCGAGAAACGTGACGACAAAAACTCGCCATAGATCTCGCCGTTGCGCTTGTCAGGTGTTTGTCCTTTGAAGTGCGGCTTGATTTTGTAACGAATCAGATTGCCCTCGTCGTCAGTCACTCCGGGCACAGAGCAATGAAACTTGGGCGTCGTGCCGGCGCCGGGCGACTCGTCCTTGTTCGCCACGCAGTTGATCGGCTTTGCCAGACCGTTGTTATTGAGAGGCGGCGCGCCGCGGCGCGGTCCTTTGACCGGGTTGTAACCGAGCACTGGATCGTAACCGGGATCGGGGGTGCGGTAGACCTTCGCAGTCTGCTCAGCGCGCGAGCGCTCGTCGGCGGTGAAGCAGGCCTGCTGCTGTTGCGCCTCAGCCGGCCACACCAGCACAGTGGCAACGAAGAGTATCGATAGAAACGGCAGACACTTTGGAATTTGTCGCATTGTTTACCCTGAACAAGGCTGAAATTGTGCGAACTTCGAGCGTTCAATCCAGCAAGGGTAACAAGATAACATTCTTGCGTTTATCGAGCCACAAAGAGCTCTGTGCTCGCCTACTTCATCTGACGGAGGACGTCGGTGAGCATCGCGTTGAAGAGCATCGGAGCTTC
>DATEWS010000659.1:0-7244 GCA_035257785.1 Pyrinomonadaceae bacterium | reverse complement strand
AGTCCGGCCGGCGACAGGTTAAACCTCCGCCCGCTGCTCCCGTCCCCTCACCGACTCCCGAACCGACGCCCATTCCAAAAAAGCAAGTGAAGAACGAGCTCGTCTTCTTTGTAGGCGCCGACCGCGATTCTTCTTACGCCTCGCTTCCGTTCACTTACTACGACGCGGTGTTGCAGGGTTGTGCTTCTCGACTCCGGGCGGGTTCGTCGGCGGACGTGGACGTTTCTGATCACGATGTGAACCGAGGTGAAGCAATCAAGAAGGCAAAAGGGGAAACGAAGGCTTACATCGTCTGGCTGAATTTGACAGTCGACTCGATGGCGCGTTCGTATGACGAGCTCGTACTTGAATACATCGTCTATGCTCCTCAAACCGCGAAGGTAGTGACAAACGGCAGGACTTATCTGACTGGTCAGCGTGCTGGACCGGTAACTGTCGATCCCAATGCACGCGCAACCCGCGGATTATATCGTGAGCACTTGTTGAAAAAGGCGGGTGAAGAAGCAGGCGACCGGATTGTCAAAGCGCTACACCTCGACGTGCAAATTCCGCACTAACCATTCACTCCTCATACAGCCTCTCAATCACATCGCGATACTTCTGATCGATCACTCTGCGTTTCACTTTCAAAGTCGGCGTGAGCTCGCCGCCTTCGATCGTAAACTCATTTTCCAGCAATGCCACTTTCTTAATCCGCTCATACTTCGCAAGGTTCGGAGTTAACGCATCGATCTGCCGTTGAATCAAATCGATGATGCGCGGATGATGGCAAAGCTCGCCGTGACTCTTGAACTCAATCCCTTTCAACTTGCAGTACGACTCGAGCTGTTCCCAAACGGGCACGACGAGTGCTGCCGGAAACTTACGCTCCGCTCCAATCAAAACTACCTGATTGACAAAACGCGACGCTTTGATCGCCTGCTCGATCGGTTGCGGCGAGATGTACTTACCACCTGAAGTCTTGAACAACTCTTTCTTGCGATCGGTGATGCGCAGGAATCCATCCTGGTCCAACGTGCCGATATCTCCTGTCTTGAACCAGCCATCAGTGGTGAAGACAGCGCGCGTCTCTTCAGGCTTGTTGTAATACCCGCGCATGATATTTGGACCACGCACTTCGATCTCACCGTCTTCAGCGATGCGAATCTCGACATTCGGAATCGCTTTACCGACCGTGCCAACTCGATTGTCTTCCATTCTGCTCGTAGTTATGACAGGCGACGTCTCAGTCAATCCATAACCTTGAACGATCGGAATACCGGCGCCGATGTAGATGTACGACAACTCTTCCGGCAGAGCCGCGCCGCCTGAGACTAACAGTCGCATGCGCCCGCCGAACGCGCGTTGCCATTTTGAGAACACGAGCTTCGAAGCGATCCCGTGTTTGAATCTTAAAAAGGCCGGCAGCGGTTGATGCGCAATCACCAGCTTCGCGTAATCCTTTGCAACTGATACGGACCACGCCAATAACGCAGATGCTATCCATCCCGTTTCAGCGGCGCGTTCGCGAATGCGTTGGTAGATCTTCTCGAAAATACGCGGCACGCCAACCAGAACCGTCGGATGCACCTCGCGCAAGTTTGGTCCAACTGTTTGCAACGACTCGGCGAAGTATACTGCCATGCCCTGGTGCAAATACATGTACATCGCTTGTCGCTCGAAGACGTGTGACAAAGGCAGCACCGAAAGCGCAGTGTCGTGCTCGCCGAAAGAAAGGTGGCCCGACGAGTCGATCAGGTTCGTGACGAGATTCGAGTGCGTGAGCATCACACCTTTCGGTTCGCCGGTCGTGCCGGAGGTGTAGATTATTGTGGCGAGGTCGTCGGGTTTGGCTTCTGCTGCGAGGCGATCGACGTAACCGGGTTCGCGTTGCTCGAGTTCGCGGCCCTGCTCTTCGAGTTGGGCCAACGTCAGTCCTTCTGCCTCTGTTACTCCCTGCGGATCGAAAAAGATAACGTGCTTAACTTCGGGACACTCGCCGAGCGCTTCCTTTATCTCATCGTACTTCTCTCGATTAGCGAGAACGAGAATGCACGCGCCCGAGTCGTTGAGAATGTAGCGCACCTGTGGCGGCGTCAACGTTGGGTAAATCGGAACGTCGATCATTCCCGCAAAGATGCAACCGGCGTCAGTCAGTGTCCATTCAACTCGACTCTCGGAAAGCAAGGCGACACGATCTCCACGATCCGCTCCGATCGCATGCAGTCCCGCGGCGATGTGCTTGACGCGTTGAAGCATCTCGTCAGACGAGATCGAAACCCAGTGACCGTTGCTCTTGTAGTTCAACGTATCGGGCCGCTTGTGTTTGCGAGCGACACGGTTAAAGACGTCCACGAGCGTGACGGGCTCGTCTGGCTCAGTGCGCTGCCGAACGGGAACGTTCGCTTGCAGATCTATGTACTCGACTGCGCGGTTCACGTCGCCTTTACTCCGTTCAGAAAAATGTCCAGCACCTGATCGGCCATGGGCGCGAGCTTGTAACGCCGTTTCGAAAGAATCCAGTTCGTCGCCATCTCGTCGAGCGCTCCAAATAAAACCTTTGCGACGACGTTGGCATTTAGATCCGTACGAAAAACTCCGGTGCGTTGTCCTTCTTCGAATGTGGCACGGATCAAAGCAAGATATTCAGCAAAGCCTGCGGCAGAGAACTCCTCCATGAACTTGGTCGAGCCGCGCAATTCCACCTGAAACACCACAGCGAGATCGCGATCGGCGCCGAGACGTTCCAGGTGCAACAGCGCGATCTGTCGCAGCTTCTCTTTTGGATCGGAAACGCTCTCGATCTGTTTTCTGGCAGCACCGAGAGCTTCTTCAACGCTGCGATCGAAGATCGAATGCAGGATGTCCTCTTTGCTTTTGAAGTACAGATAGACTGTGCCGTCCGCGACACCTGCCTCACGCGCGATATCGGCGACCTTGGAATTGAAGTAACCGTTATGCGCGAAGACACTCGTCGCGGCGCGCAGGATTGCCTCCCGCTTATCGCCGCCTGCGACACGAACGCCGTTGTTGAGTGTACGAGCCGAGCGCATCCTGACTGAATGATGCCTCACTCATTTTCCGAACGCAAGAATAGCCGCGGATTACGCCAATGAACGCGGACCAGAAAAGATCTAATCCGCGTTCAACTGCGTAAATTCGCGGCCGTCCACGCCCTTCAGCAGAAACTCCCGCGTCGGATATGGAATCCTGATCGAGCGCTCGCGGAAGAGTTGCGCAATCCGGTAGTTGATGTCACTGCGGAGCTGCATGTGACGTCGCGGCTGGTTGGTCCAAACGAGTAAACGAAAGTCGAGTGAGTAATCACCAAACTTCAGAAACTGCACAATCGGTTTCGGTTCAGGCAAAACATTCGGCACGTTTCGCGCTGCTTCGATGAGCGTGTCAGTAACGAGTTGTATATCCGAATCGTCCGCAACTCCGACCGGAATCGCGATGCGCGCACGTGGATCGGCGTAGGACCAGTTAATGACACGCTGGCTAACGAGTCTCGAATTGGGAACAATGATCGCGATCTGATCGTTTGTAGTCACCACCGTGGTGCGCAGGTTGATACTCTTCACGTCACCTTCATCCTCACCAATCGTGATGCGATCGCCGATTCTGATCGGCCGTTCGAAAAGCAGGATAAAACCTGACGCGATATCTGCGGCGATGTATTGCAGACCAAAACCAATGCCGACTGACAGCGCCGTAAAGATCACTGCGATGGACGTGAGGTCAAGCCCAAATGCGAGTCTGAGCGCCACCATGATCCCGATGGCGACAACGACGTACTTGACGAGCCGGCAAATCGTGTAACGCAGACCCGGTTCGATGTGTCGTTGATTGGCAATGCGCCGTTCGAAGAGAGCACTGGTCCAACGGGCAACAAATATCGTTACCAGTACTATCGCGAATCCGGTAATAACACTCGAAACTGAAACCGTAATCCGCCCAAACGTGAACTGTCTTGTGAGGTAGTCCCAGATGCGCGCGATTATCGAGAATGAATCGACTAGCAGTAAAACGTTCATCGCCACCAGCATAACGATGAATCTGTTACAAAAGCGTTGTAACCGTCAGTATTTTTCAAACTTAAAAAGAAAGTTTCGTTGACACGGTATGCAGGTCTAACTAAGATGTCCGACCAACTGGCCCGACATCGCAAACACATGCTCGAGCAACGTAAACCCTTCTACGAGATTGCTTAACACCGGTCCAGAACTTTGAACACGCCCACATTAAATCTGAGACTGCTCAAAACCCTTATATATAGGAGACTACTATGCAGACCCCCGTACTCGGAAAGTTCCCCCGGATCCAGTGTTTTGCAGCCTTTATTCTCACGCTGCTAATCGTTCCTACTATTTTTGCGCAAAGTCAGGCTACCACCGGCACGATTCAGGGAACTGTTATCGATGCGAATGGCGCAGCTGTGCCGGGTGCGAACATCGAAATCAAAAATCTCGAAACGAATGCTACGCGCACGTTGACCACTGACGAGGGTGGACGATTTGTAGCACCATTGCTGCAACCCGGAAACTACTCAGTCAGTGCTTCCAAGGAAGGCTTCGCAACCGCCGTGGTCGAGAGAACGGCACTTACCGTGGGCCAGACACTAGCGATTCCCTTTTCATTGAGCGTTGGGTCGGTACAAGGAAACGTCACTGTCACTACGACGCCGACAGTGGACACAACGAAGACCGAAGCCAGCACCACGCTGAACGAAATCGCAGTGAGCACTACACCGATTCTCGGAAGAAAGTTTGAAGACCTGCTGACACTCTCGCCAAACGTAAGCATTACGCAAGGTCCTGATGGTGACGAGATCAATTTCGCGGGCCAGCGCGGCATCTTCAACAACGTCACTCTTGACGGCGGCGACTACAACAACGGCTTCTTCGGCGAACAACTCGGCGGTCAACGCGCGGCCATCGACATCACGCTCGAAGCAGTAAAAGAGTTTCAAGTTGTAGCGACCGGAGCAAGCGCTGAGTTTGGACGTACAGCGGGCGGTGTGATCAACGTCATCACAAAGTCAGGTACGAACGACGTTCACGGCAGCGCGTTTTATTTCCAGCGGCTCGAAGCACTGACGGCAAACACTTCCGACGGCAAACCGCTGGATAATTTTAATCGTAAGCAGTACGGCGGAACGGTCGGTGGGCCATTCAAAAAAGACAAGGCCTTTTACTTCCTCGCTTTTGAAGGTATTCGTGAAAATCTTGATCGGGCAAATCTGAGCGAACCAATCGGAGACACCCCGTGCGGCATTGCAACTCCCACGATTCTCGCAAATGAAGCTGCGATCAACGCAAACGATGAGTGTGCGCGACTGGCCCTGCTCAGTTTCTTCAGGACTAGTCGCGGTCAGGAAGAAGGACTGCCAGTCTCACATAAGATCAATAACCAGGCATTCTTCTCGCGCGTAGACTTCGATTTCAACAGTTCAAACCATCTTTCGCTCTCGTATAACTTCGACTATTCGAAGAACACAAACCAAACATTCGACGTCGCCACTTACGGAAATTCTGCGAACGGTATCGAAGGCCCGTCGAAGATCAACGTGCTGCGCGCGAATCTGTTCACAACTGTTTCGCCGACAAAACTGAATGAAGCTCACTTCTCTTATAGTCGTGAGCTGCGCCCGCGCTCAGCGGTTGATTCAAACGTTCCCGCCGACACGGCGATGGGATTTGCGACAACGTTCAGGTTTGGCTTTCCGTTCTTCCTTGAACCGAATGTCGACGAACTGCTTTGGCGCACACACGTCAAGGACAACTTCTCGATCATCACTGGCGATCACAATCTCAAGTTCGGTGGCGAGTGGCTGCACACTCTGAACGACCAGGTCTTCCGCGGTTTCTTTACGGGCCGTTACATCTTCGACAGTCCCGCCGGGTTTCTGCGTTACGCATCAGCACCCGCGGCAAATGGCTTTGGACCAAACGTAGGTGAGTGTTTCAGCGCATCCGGCGCTTTCACCGGATGGATCACGCAGGGCGCTCCATTCAACCAAACTTGCGGCGCGGGAAACAGTGTAGGTGGACCACTGCTGCTGTATTTGCAGAACGGCATACCGACTGGAATCGCCGGTGCTCCGCCGCCGGGCAAATCCACGATCAAGAACGAAGATCTCGGTTTGTTCGCACAGGATCGCTGGCAGATTAGACCAAACTTCACGTTGAACTACGGCCTGCGTTGGGAAGCTCAGATTTTCCCAGAGCCGGTCGTGCCACCCAACCAGACCGTCTACGCTTCGTTGCTATCGGATCCGAGATTTCCTTCCGACGGCACATTGCACAGCGCCAAGAAGGAGTTTCAGCCGCGCCTTGGCTTTGCGTGGGATTTAACCGGTCAGGGCAAATCGGTGCTGCGAGCGCACGCAGGTATTTTCTACGGGCGCCAGAACATGCTGTCGCAGGTTGGTTCGATCACAGACAATGGTGTGCAACAGTTTGGCATCGCATGTGGATCTTCATTCGGTTGCAGCAACGGTCAGGGCTTGCCAGTCTGGCCCAACATCGTGAACGTTCCGCCATTGGGCGGCCTTCCCGCATTCGCGTCGATTCGCGTGTTCAGCAAAGACTATGCTAACCCGAGGATCTACACGGCAAACGTTCAATTCGAGCAGGAGATTGCCAACGATCTATCGCTGTACGTCGACTTCACTCATTCGAAAGGCGTTCATCTAACACGCTTCATCAACCTGAATCGAGTGGGATTGTTCCCGACATTCGGCGACGTGTTCGTAACCAGTGCTGTCGGCAGATCAGTCTTCGACGGCTTCACGGTAGGCATGAGAAAGCGGTTCAGCAAGCGATATCAGTTTGAGTGGAACTACGCGCTTGCGAGAGATAAAGACGACGATTCGAACGAACGTGATCCATTTACCGATCGCTCCTTCGATCCGTTGAATCTGAGTCTCGACTACGCCTACTCGGATCGCGACATTCGTCACAAGTTTAATTTCTTTACCTTCATCGAGCTCGGTTGGGGACTTGAAGGAAACTTCCGCGTGCAGGCACGTTCTGCTCAGCCAATCACGCCGGCCGTTCGCACCGCGACCAATCGCAACACGTTGCGCAAAGACAATTCGTACTTCTCGTTTGACTGGCGCATTCAACGACCGTTCAAGTTTGATCGCTTCTCGATAATTCCGATTATTGAGATGTTCAATACTTTCAACAACACGAACAACATCAACCCGCTCAGCACGCCGGGGCTGTTTAATTTCGACGGGTTCCTGCGACAGGGTGTGG
>DATEWS010000658.1:0-2334 GCA_035257785.1 Pyrinomonadaceae bacterium | reverse complement strand
AGATCGTGCGTATGTCGCGGGAGCGATTGGTCCCCTCGGCTTGCGCATCGAGCCTTATGGTCCAACTTCGTTTGACGAAGCGCGCGATATGTTCAAAGCGCAAGCCACCGGCTTGCTGGAAGGCGGCGTGGATCTCTTCTGTCTCGAAACCTTCTCGGACGTTTCCGAGATGCGCCAGGCGATCAGCGCGGTGCGCGAACTCTGCAATCTGCCCATCATCGCGCAGATGACGATCATGACTGACGGGAACACGATGTTTGGCACGACGCCGGAACACTTTACCGAACGTCTCGACGAGTGGGGCGCAGATGTTATCGGTCTGAACTGCGGCGTTGGACCAGCGATCATTCTCACTGCGCTCGAGAAGATGCGTGAGGTCACGAAGAAGAAGTTGTCGGCACAACCAAACGCGGGATTACCGCGCGACGTGCAGGGCCGTCAGTTTTATATGTGCTCGCCTGAGTACATGTCGAAGTTTGCGAAGCGATTCATACAATCGGGCGCGAAGTTTATCGGTGGCTGCTGCGGCACTACACCCGCGCATATCAAGCTGATTTCGGATTCCGTTCGCGCCGCGTCGCCACGAGCGCAACGCGTGGCTTTCAGCAGCGGCGCAACAGTTTCGGCTGAAGAGACAGCGCCTGATATTCGCGTAGTCCCGCCTGAAGACCGTTCTGCGTGGGGCCGAAAGATCGCGCGCGGTGAGTTTGTGACTTCCGTTGAAGTGCTCCCGCCCAAAGGTGTCGACGCGAAGAAAACACTCGACTCGATTCGACTATTGAAGGAAGCGGGTGTTGATGGCGTCAACATTCCTGACGGCGCGCGCGCGCAGTCGCGCATGAGCGCGATAGCGACCGCCGTTTTAGTGGAGCAACAGATCGGCATCGAGTCAGTGCTGCACTATTGCTGTCGCGATCGAAACCTGCTGGGCATGATGTCAGACCTGCTCGGCGCCGCTGCGCTCGGTTTGCGCAACATACTCGTCATCACCGGCGACCCGCCGAAGATGGGCCCATATCCGGACGCGACGGCTGTGTTTGATATCGACTCGATCGGTCTCACGAACATGGTCAACAAACTGAATCATGGTCTCGATCTTGGTAACAATCCTATCGGCGAACCGACTGCGTTCTGTATCGGCGTTGGTGTGAATCCCGGCGCGATCAATCTCGACGAAGAGATCAAACGTTTCGAATGGAAGGTGGAAGCGGGCGCGCAGTACGCGATTACGCAGCCGGTGTTTGATACCGGGCAACTACGCGATTTTCTAAAGCGTGTAGAGCACGTGCGCATTCCAGTCATCGCGGGCATCTGGCCGCTCGTTTCGTATCGCAACGCGGAGTTTCTGCACAACGAGGTTCCGGGCGTGCGTGTGACGCCGTCGATCATGGATCGCATGCGTGCGGCGTCGAGCATCAGCAAGGAAGCCGGACGTGACGAGGGGTTGAAGATCGCGCGGGAGTCGCTGCTTGAAGTGCGCGACGAGATTCAGGGTGTGCAAGTGTCGGCGCCGTTTGGGAATGTGAAGTACGCGCTCGAGGTGTTTGAGGCGTTGCCGGAGTTTAGCCACTAAGAATATGTCTTAGTGCCGGCTCGAGCGTCGGCCAAGTAAACAAGAATCCTTTGTCTTCCAAAACAGCCGGATCGACTCTTTGACTCGAGAGCAGCAGCGCGTCGGCCATTTCGCCGAAAGCAAGTCGCGCGACGAACGCGGGCATCGGCAGGATTGTTGGTCTTGAAACTACGCGCCCGAGTGTTGACGTAAACTCTGCATTCGTCACCGGATTTGGCGCTACAAAGTTTACTGGTCCATCGATCGACTTATCCTCGACCAGAAACCTCAAACCAGCGATTACATCGCTCAGTGCAATCCAACTCATCCACTGTTTTCCATCGCCGACCTTGCCTCCGATCCCTACGCGAAAGGGCGGCAACATCTTTGCGAGTGCGCCTTCGTGTGCATCAAGGATGACTCCGAAGCGCGCGTGAGCAGTTCTGATTCCCTTTTCCGCCGCGGATTTCGTGGCGGCCTCCCAGTCGATGCAGACCTTCGCCAGGAAATCGTTTCCGGGCGCGCTCTCTTCCGTCAGCGATTCATCGCCGCGATTTCCGTAAAAGCCAATCGCCGATGCGCTGATGAAGACTGACGGCGGTCGCGACAAGTTCGCGAGCGTATCGCTCAACAGTGATGTTCCCTGCACGCGACTTTCGCGGATGATGCGTTTCTTCTGTGTGGTCCAACGACCGGCGGCGATGTTGTCGCCCGCGAGATGGACCACGGCGTCGATGCCTTCGAGATGTGCGGCGTCAATGCGTCCCTGGTCCGGGTGCCAT
>DATEWS010000657.1:0-6086 GCA_035257785.1 Pyrinomonadaceae bacterium | reverse complement strand
CCCGCCGGCATTACTGATCCCAAAATTCGCCGCCGTCAAAGAGTCTGGCGAAATTTGTGAAAACACACTCAGGACGTTGTTCTCGTTGAATGCGTTGAGCAGATTTATGTCAAACTTCAACGCGTAACGTCCATCGCCTTTCAACCTGATCGTATGCGTCAACTGAAAATCAGTTTGCGTGAACACGGGTGTTCTTCCCAGGTCTCCACGCGTAGTCAGGAAGGTGTAAGCACCATAAAGCTGTACCCGAGTCGATACCGGCGTTCCACTCAAACCGATGAACGAGGCACCAAACTCAGTACTGTTAGCGCCTGAACCATCCAACTTGTGACCGAAGAAGTTTCTCCAGTCGAGCGTGTAAGAACCGAATGCCTTGAAGGCGTGTGGGCGATCAGTTGCCAACAGGCCATTGTCCGGATCACCGTTCGTGTTAAAGCCGAGGAACGGCAGATCGAAAAACCTGTTAACGTTTGGACTTGATCGGCCGACGCCGAGTGCGTCCGGCTCATCCGAGCTCGAGAGACCTGAGTAGTTGCCAGTCAAACGACTATACGTGTAACTGGCGTTGAAGAAATAGTTATTGGTGAAACGTTTGTCGAGTCGCAATTCCATTGCGTTGTAGAGACGTTTCGCCAACGGCGACGCCGGCAGTCCGGGAGCGAAGGGTTGAGAAACCAAACCCATACCCGGATTGGCGATGAAGAAGTTTTCGTTGCCCGCGGCATCGATGAAACCAACGTCCTCGATGGTGCGGTCAAGATTCTTGCGCGTGTAACGACCGCTGAATACGAGAGTGTTGGTCAAGCCATACTCCGTACCGACGGTGAATTCAGTTTGTCGCGCCGGCTTCAGATCCGGATCGACGCGGTTGTCTGACGCATCATTTGAAGGCACTCGGAAATCAAGTGGTCCAACGAGTGTGTGTGACAGCGCGTAAGCTCTCGTGTACGTGGTGTAGTTTGGATCGGCAAGCGGGAAGAAGTAGCGCAACAGTTTGTCGCCACCAAATGACCCGCGTGGAAGTTGATACTTGAAGCGATCGTAGAACTGGCCATAACTCGCAAACACTTTCATGCGGCCATCGCCAAACACGTCGTAAGCAAAACCCAATCGCGGCGCGAGCTTGGAGCCCCAGCCGAACTTGATTGCCTGGCCATTTTCAGAGAACGAGGGCACGTCTTCATTCTCGAGACGCAGGCCAAGGTTCAAGGTCAGGCGCTGCATGGGTTGCCAGCTGTCCTGAGCGTACAGGCCGGTGTTAGTGCTCTTCGCCAAACCGACCGTACCAAAATCCTGAAGGTAGCCATAACCGAACGAAGCGCATGGTCCAGTCGGGCAAACTCCGGGACCAATACCCCGATCGGCTTGTCCCCAGAACAAACGCACTTCACCAACACCAAAATAACCCTGGTCCACATCGTTCGATAATTTGTTGAGCTGGTAGCCAAACTTGAAGTTGTGACGACCGGCGAAACTATCGACGAGGTAACTAGCGTCAGCATCGATGGTGTTGCGAATCGAGATGTCTTTAATGGTTGTCGTGATGTCTGACGTGCTGTTGAAACCTGAAGCGCACGGATTCGTTGCGGGCACGCCGGCGGGGCTGCCGCCGTTGAGACAGCGAATTCGTGGTCCAGCAGGAACGCCGTAGGAACTGTCTTTTTCGTTCAGGTAATTGCGACCAAAGCGGGCGCTGATAATAAGCTTGTTGGTCGGAGTCCAAACGCCACTACCGGTGACGTTGTTTGCCGCCACGCGTCCACCCAATTGACTGAAGTCATTCGAAGGAGGCGCGGAGGTTGTGTACGAAGGAATCTGTCCGTGTTCGCGTTGTGGGCTGTAAGTAAAGGTTCCGGACAGGCGCAGCTTGTCGGTAATCGATGAGTCGAGGCGTGCAAACTCATAATCGTTTCGCAGGTTGCGCGCGTAGGCGACTGTTTGTCCGGTTGGGAATAAAAAGTCGCGATGTGAGTGATAGAACTGCGGCGCCGCGCTGACGAGAAACCAAAGTCTGTCTTTGACAATTGGTCCACTAAGCGTGCCGCTGGGATAAGTGTTGGTAAAGCTGTCGCCTGGGGGGTTGATGTAGCTCAAGGTAGCGGCGCTGGTTCCCTGGATAAGCGGATTGGCCTGGAATTGCGGATCGCTGTTGTTGATTTTTCCAGTGAGCGTTTGTCGCGCACTCAGATTGCTCGTCTCAAACTGCATTCCGAAGTCGCCGTGAAACTCATTGCCGCCGCTCTTGGTGACAACGTTGATCACGCCTCCGGTGGCGCCACCAAACTCAGCATCGAAACCGCTCGTCTTAACCTGCACTTCCTGTACGAACTGGAACGGCAAGTTATTGGTTTCGCGCAACTGGCCGGTGCGGAAGTTTGTGACTTCAGAACCGTCGATGACGAAAGTGTTCTCTGCGCCGCTCGCGCCGTCTACCTGGAAGCCACGGCTCAGCGGTTCTTCCCGGGTTGCGCCGGAAAGTTTCAACACACTGTCGACTTTAGTTCCGCGTGGAATCGCGTTGATGATGTCGGTAGTGATGTTGGTTTGAATTTTGTTCGAGGTCGTGTCGATGGCTGCAACATCAGCCGCCGTCACGACTACATTGGTCGACACTTGACCAGCATTCAAGGTGATGTCGGCAGTGGTAGTGCGGCCGAGTGTGACCGTCACATTTTCACTTTTCTCGGTAGCAAAGTTGGAAGCGCTGGTAGTGATGGAATACTTACCTGCGGGCACTTGTAAGATGCGATAAAAGCCTTCAGCGTCAGTAGTGACGGTGCGGCTGAACGCATTTCCTTCCACCAGCACTGAGGCGCCCGGAACTCGTGCGCCCTGGGCGTCTGCCACAGTGCCTTCAATGACACCGGTGGTCTCCTGGCCATTTGCGATGCCACTGAGGCAACAACAAATGACCAGAAGTATCGAAATTTTTATTAGCTTCATTTCCGTATTCTCCTTGTTAACTTCTAAAGCGGGGACTTAACTGTGTGCGTTGAGTGCTTTGTCTCTCACAAAATTTTTCGATCCAAAGAATTGGATTGGTCCATTTCGTGAGACCTCTGAAATGTGCAACGACCGTGCCCACAGCACTCGTCGTGCTTCCAAGCCCGTTCGTCACTCAGTGAGGCCCGCTCGTAGATGAAGTCAAAAAATCGGAGTTGTTGGATTTGGATTAGTGTGATGAGTCGTTGCACATAATGGATTGAGTTCGGATGGCGGTGTTTTGCTCGCTACAAGATTTTGGAGCTTATTCGTTCCGAGAGTTCGAATTTTTTTGCATCGAGCCCGCGTTGAACCTATCTCGCACGTCATTGACATCTCTGAATATCAGGTATAAAAAGCCTGTGTTTGAATGTTCGTTCTCACGCTTTACACCCGTAAGACGTCAACGAGAGTTCCTCTTTCTTAATTAAGGCCTCCTGCTTCCCCACATTGAAGGAAGGAGATCGAAAATGTTTAAGCATCTCAGGCTTCGTTTACTGGTACTTGCCGGATCTTGCCTCTTCTTTTCCGGTTCTGCATACGCTGACCCAATCAGCATCACTCTGGACGAGAATGCAAGTGGCTTTACGTTTAGGATAGTTGGGACAGCGGTGGATCATGATTTCACATACGGACTTCTACCCGGACACCAACTTGGAATTTTTTGGAGAATCGACTTCGAACTTGAGGAGGACGATGGTCCGATAGATCAGCTGAGCATCCTTAGGTTCACTTTTCAACATCTTCAAGGATTCCCCGGAGGGCCTGCAGGTCCGCTTTCTTTTCAGCCGACGACTGTGATGGCTGCCGTTTCCGGAGATAATCTCGTAGTGTTCACTGTGAGTGAACTCCATTCTAATGAATTGGATCGCGCCGTAGGATTACTAAGGTTTCATGTAACAGATAACCAGATTACTGGTTATTCGTTTGAGGTGAATGGTCAGCACGCTGTTTCTGAACCGGTTACGTTAATCCTCTTCGGTACAGGATTAGTCGGAGTTGCGATCAAAAAAATGAGAAACAAACGTCGATGACGAGCGATCTAACGCCAAGAGGCTTTGACTGCTACCGGTCTTATGGCGGTAAACGGAAAGAAGGTCGCATATCGCGTCTAAACGTTGCGAGAACGGATCGTGATTACGGTCCACGCGAGGAGGGTGCAGGTTACGAATCCGAATGCGTTTAGAAGACCGTGGGTAAGGGCCATCGTGGGAATGTCGATGATTAGGGTTTTCGTGGCGAGACTGTACGCGTAGAGAGATGCAAGAACCATCGCGGCGCAGGTTGACAGTGCTCCGATTGCCAACAGCACACGACCGGTTAAAGGTGCAACCGCAGGTATCACCCAGCCGAAGGTAAGCAGCACGAGCAGTACTAAACCGATTGCAATGAGCAGCGTTCCGACAAATCCCAACCACGGTGAGAAGGTGATTCCCGCAGCGACGAGTGGCATCGCGCCCACAATCGCAAACACACATACGCCAAACATCCTTCGCGGATAGTTCCGCGTCGCCAGAACTCTCCCACTCAGGCCCGCAATGATCGGCGCGCCCAATCCCGCGAAATGGAAATGCACCACCGTCAGCAGGATGATCGTCTCGCCGTAACCCAACGGCTGTATGCCGAACCGGTAGACCACGAGCCACCCACCAGCCACCGTCAAATACACCAGGCCGGCATCGACACTCGACTCCGCAACCGGATACAACCCGCGTGATTTAAATCTTGTCAATCCAAACAGCGCGATGAGGATACTGAGGATTAACCACGCAGAAGACAGCGACGCCGCGAGCAAACCGGCCGGAAAAAAGAACGACGCGATCGCGGGCACTGCGGCAACTGGCTGGACCAACACCGCCACGCGATAAAACCCACGTTCATTCTCAATCGGAACGAGTGAAAGCGCTAACGGAACGATCACGAGCATCCCAAAGAACACAACCTTGTGGATGATTTCCGTTTCGCGCGAATCGGAAGTGACTGTTAACAAAAGCAACAACCACACGACCGCACCCGCGGCAGCGCTTATTCGAGCAAACTTCGGCAGTGAGTTCATCAATCGCTATGGCGCGATCCGGATCGTTCCTGTGTTACTGGTTCGACCCTGTGCCTTGATCGTTACCCGACACACGCCTGCAGCCAGACTGTCGGGTAACCTGAAGACCACTTGAGTGAATGTGGTGTCGCGTACGGCACGCACGTCTTCCGCAGGTACGTCGTGATTTTGATTATTACCATCGACAAGATTCACGACGACTGATGACGGAAGCTCACCCTGATTCAGAGTGAGGTTCGCAACGAAGACCACCACTCGCGTGTTACGATCGGCGGAGCCGCCAAAGTTAAACCAGTCTGCGATGCTGACAACCTTGAACGGATCTCTGGTAAACAAGAATGAGTCAAACGCTGCGGCCTGGTCCGGCGCTGGTCCAAATTCCTCGAAAACCAATTGCAGGTCATCGTCATTGAGAATCGTGCCAACACCCTGCTCGTCGCCAATAGCAGCATTCTCCGGATTACTGAGGTTCACCAAAACAGTTTCATCTGCCTCAAACTTCTGATCGCCGTTAACTACAATCGTTATGGTTTTCGTGAGATCTCCCGGACCGAAACCTAACACATTCAAAGCTGATACGTAATCATTGTCACTGGTCGTGGCCGTTCCGTTCGCGGTGCGATAATTAACGAGTATTGGAACAGCGCTGGTGGCGGAAAGGCTTACAGTAAACACGAGATTAGTCGTGCCGCTGTTGCCTTCGGTCACAGAGACGTCATTGATCGTAATCGTTGGTTTAGGCCTCACCACCTGATCAAGGGTTCCGGTGCTGGCGAGGAAGTTTGCATCGCCACTGTATTCGGCGATGACTGTGTTAGTTCCCGGAGGCGGCGAGATAAGACCCTCTGTCGCAACGCCCGCCATCAACGCTACTGGCTGTCCGAAGAGTGTTCCGACCTTGAACTGGACCGTTCCGGTCGGTGTGCCGCCATTTCCGGTCACGGTCGCGGTGAGGCCGACAAATTGACCAAAGTCTGACGGGTTAATATCAGAAGACACGACCGTCGTAGTCGCGGCTTTTGAGACGGTCAACGTTCCCATGCCACTG
>DATEWS010000656.1:0-2215 GCA_035257785.1 Pyrinomonadaceae bacterium | reverse complement strand
AACACTCTCGTCAGCAACGTTACTGCGTACGAGATCAGCGCCGATCATCGCAAGCTCGTTTATCGCGTGGCAGCTGGAGGCGGCGGTCAGGGCGGTGGTCCATTCGGCGGCGGCGCAAATGCTCCGGCGCCACAGTTGTTCCTCGTCGATGCAGATCGAACACCACCACAACCCGGTTCGGGACGTTTGAACTATGCGTTGCGCATGTATCTCGAACCGCGCGAAGAGTTCAAACAGATCTTCAACGAGGGCTGGCGCAACCAGCGCGACTATCTATACGTGCCAAACATGCACGGCGCTGACTGGCCGAGGATGCGCGAGATGTACGGCCAGTTGTTGCCGTACGTGATGCACCGCGCCGATCTCAATTACCTGATGGACATGATGGGCGCTGAGATCGCGATCGGGCACTCGTACGTTCGCGGCGGCGACATGCCGAGTGTGCCGCAATCAGTCGGCGGTTTGCTTGGCGCGGATTTCGCGATCGAGAACGGGCGTTACAAGGTGACTCGCATTTACGACAACGAGAGTTGGAATCCCGATCTGCGTTCACCACTCGCAACGCCTGGCGCGAACGTCAACACGGGTGATTACATTCTCGCCATCAACGGTGTCGAGTTGAAAGCGCCCGATAACATCTATCGTTTGCTCGATGGCACTGCGAATCGTCAAACAACTCTGACCGTGAACAGCACGCCGGCGATGGAAGGCGCGCGGACCGTCACAGTCGTGCCGGTTCCAAGCGAACAGGCGTTGCGGACGCGTGCGTGGGTCGAGTCGAACCGCCGGCTGGTTGAAAAAATGTCCGATGGTCAGTTAGCCTACGTCTATCTCCCCAACACCGGGCAGCCCGGTTACAGCAGTTTCAATCGCTACTACTTCTCGCAACAGGACAAAAAAGGAGTAGTCGTTGACGAACGTTTCAACGGCGGTGGCTCCGCGGCTGACTACATCATCGAAGTGCTCGCACGCGACTTTGATGGTTACTTCAACAACGTAGCAGGCGATCGTTTCCCGTTCACAAGTCCTTCCGCCGGCATCTGGGGACCGAAGGTGATGATCATCAACGAAATGGCGGGATCGGGCGGCGACTTGATGCCGTATATGTTCAAGCGTCGCAAGATTGGTCCATTGATCGGCAAACGCACGTGGGGCGGCCTCGTTCATACAGCCGACACGCCGCCATTCATCGACGGTGGATCGATGATCGCGCCGCGAGGCGGGTTCTTCACACGTGACGGAAGATGGGCGGTCGAGAACGAAGGTGTCGCTCCCGACATTGACATCGAGAACTGGCCCAAAGACGTGATCGAGGGTAAAGATCCGCAACTCGAACGCGCCGTTCAGGAAGCGATGCGGCTTTTGAAAGAGCGACCCGTTGAGCGTTTACCAAAAGAACCGCCACCGCCCGTGTGGGGCAAGCGACCTGGTAGTGAATAGGTCCTATTAGTCCTACAGGACATAGGTTATTCGGGGAGAAACACCTTGAAATTTGTTTTGATCCTATTATCGCTCGTCGCGATTTGCCCGCTCGCAAACGCGCAGGAAACCGAAGTTGTTCGCACTAATGTCGAACTGGTCCAGACTGCGATCACGGTTCTCGACAAGAACGGCAAGTTCGTCGAAGGACTACAACGCGAGCAGTTTGAGTTGATCGTCGACGGTAAGCCACGTCCGATTTCGTTCTTCGAACGTATCGCTGCCGGCAGCGCGCGAGAAAGAGAACTGGCGATGACACCTGGCGTGCCTGCGGATACAACCACTAAGCCGGTCGCGCCGGTCGCGCGAGTACCCGGTCGCACGATCCTTTTCTTCCTGGACGATCTACACCTCTCGCCTGACAGCATGGTTCGCACGAAAATGATGCTCCAGCGTTTTCTCGAACGCGAGATGAGTTCGAAGGACAACATCGCGATCGCAACGTCCAGCGGACAAGTCGGATTTCTCGAACAGTTCACCAACAATCGCGCCGTTCTGGACGAAGCGATGACGCGTCTCATACCACGCCCTTACAACACCGAGGGTTACAGTGCGGGCGGCACTGCCAAGATAACGGAGTACATGGCCTTCCAACTCAACACCGGCAAGTCAGACACAAAGTTACTTAACGCGTACATCGAAGAATGCATGAAGGGGTCGAACATGTTTAGAGTGGCCAAGGCACTCACTGCTCCGCTCCTCCGCCAGGCTTGTGAAACAGAAGTGAAGAATAGTT
>DATEWS010000655.1:0-6728 GCA_035257785.1 Pyrinomonadaceae bacterium | reverse complement strand
GGTGGCGACGTTTCTCGCGCCGGCGACCTTGGTTACACACACGGCACTTACGAAGTGACAGACGACGGAAAGAAAGTGACGGAGCACGGCAGCTATGTGCGCATCTGGAAGAAAGAAGATGGCGCGTGGCGCATTGTGATGGACGTCGTGAACACTCATTGAGCCACAAAAAGGCACAAAAGGCACAAAAAAGATTTAGGGTAGAATCGTGAAGTAGCTAACCTCTCTTTCTCTTTTGTGCATTTTGTGCCTTTTTGTGGCTAATTTTAATGAGAACGTTTAGGGCACCGGGAAGAGTCAATCTCATCGGTGAGCACACCGACTATAACGACGGGTTCGTGATGCCCGTCGCGCTTGGCTTTTCCACGTGGGCCAAGGTCTCACCACTCGAAAACCGCAAGTTACAGATCTACTCCGAAAACTTTGGCGAGGAAGTTGAGGTTAATCTCGACGACCGGCTTACTCCGCGTGGTAACTGGAGCGATTATCCGGTCGGTGTTGCGGTCGAGATCGAAAAAGCAGGTCATCGTTTACGTGGCGCGCGGCTGGAGCTTCGTGGTGAAGTGCCGATTGGATCGGGATTGAGCTCCTCCGCAGCGGTCGAGGTTGCGACTGCGTGTGCGCTCGTCGCGATTTCGGATTTACAGGTTGATAGACGAGAGCTGGCACGTTTGTGCCGCAAGGCGGAAAACGAGTTTGTCGGCGCTCGCGTCGGCATCATGGACCAGTTCGTTTCCCTGTTTGGCGAGGCGCAACACGCTTTGATGCTTGACTGTCGCTCGCTCGATTTTCGTTTGTTGCCGTTGCCCGACAACGTTCGGTTGATAATTTGCAACACGATGGTGAAGCACGCACTGGCGTCGAGCGCTTACAATGAACGGCGCGCGCAATGTGAAGCGGGTGTCAAGCACCTCGCGCAGTTTTTGCCGCATGTTACGGCGCTGCGCGACGTGTCGATCGAGCAGCTCGAACAGTATAGCGCCGGACTTTCAGACGTCGTTTATCGTCGCTGCCGGCACGTGATCACCGAGAACGCGCGTGTATTGTCGGCCGCTGACGCGCTCGAGCGAAGCGATTTGCGCAAATTCGGAATACTGATGGGCGAATCGCATCAGAGCTTGCGCGACGATTATGAAGTCAGTTCTGACGAACTCGATCTGATGGTTGAGCTGGCGCAAAAAGTTGAAGGTGTCTACGGCGCGCGCATGACCGGCGGCGGCTTCGGCGGTTGCACAATTAATTTAGTGGCTGAGGAACACGCCGAAGAGTTTCAAGGTACGGTGGCGTCCGAGTATGAACACGTCACGAAATTGCAACCCGAGATCTATGTTTGTACGGCAGCGAACGGAGCAGAGGAAATAAAATAAAACCCAGCCACAGATAACACAGATATAAGAACGATTATGAAACTAATCATCCTGGCCGCGGGTTACGCGACGCGTCTTTATCCATTGACACTCAACCAGCCCAAGCCGCTGCTGCCCGTTGCCGGCAAGCCGATGCTCGAACATGTGCTCGACAACGTTCACACTATCGCAGCGATCGATCATGCGTACGTCGTGACGAACGCAAAGTTTGTGACCCACTTCCAAAAGTGGGCTGATGGCTATCAGCGCCCGAATCTCAACTTCTCATTCACGATTGTCAACGATCACAGCACCGATGATTCAAATAAACTCGGCGCCATCGGCGATCTTCATCTGGTATTGACGACGTTCAATATCGACGACGACGTCATCGTCGTGGGCGGCGACAACCTGTTCAGCAACGATCTGCGCGAGTTTGGAGAGTATTGCCGGCGGATGAATGCGCCCGTGACCGGCGTTTACGACGTCGGCGATCTCGAGCAGATCAAAAAATATAACGCGATCGAGATCGACGAAAACAATCGCATCACGTATTTTGAAGAGAAGCCCAAAGAGCCGAAGAGCACGTTGACTGGAATCGCGCTGTACTATTATCCGAAGGCGGTGTTGCCTTTAATTCATCAGTACATCGCGGAGGGAAACAACCCGGACCAACCGGGCCGCCTGGTCCAATGGCTTTACCCGCGCGTGCCGTTTCATGTTTGGAAGGTGCCGGGCATCTGGTTCGACGTTGGCTCAATGGAAACCCTGGAAGAGGCCAATCGCGTCTTTAGCAAACTGTGACGATCGATAAAACATACTTTGGCACGACGGCGGGCGCCGAGGTCTATCGTTACACCCTTACAAACGATCTCGCATATAACGTATCCATCATTACCTACGGCGGCGCCATCACGTCGTTGTGGGCGCCGGATCGCAACGGCACTTTCGGAGACATCGTACTGGGTTTTGAGTCACTGGAGGATTACGTCAGCAATCCACGTTACTTCGGTGCTTTGATCGGGCGTCATGCAAATCGCATCGCACAAGGTCGTTTCACTTTGAACGGCGTCGAATATCAACTACCGCGTAACAACGGTGCGAATCATCTTCACGGTGGCTTCAATGGTTTCGACAAACGCGTTTGGAATGCAAGGGAGGGTGACGACGTTTTGCACCTGTCGTACTTCAGCAAAGATGGCGAGGAGGGCTATCCCGGGAACGTCGAAGCGTTTGTTGATTATCGTTTGTCTGGCAACGAGCTGAGCATCGAGTATCGCGCTTCAACGGACAGGGATACGATCGTCAACCTGACTAACCATTCGTATTTCAATCTCAAGGGGGACGGAACGATCCTGGAACATGAGCTGACGTTGAATGCGGATCATTTCACACCGGTTTGTGAAGCTCTGATTCCCACGGGCAAAATCGCGCCGGTCGCCGGCACACCAATGGACTTTCGTGGCGGAAGAGCGATCGGTTCGGAGATCAGTTTAACCAGTGGTTACGATCACAACTTCGTGTTGAATGATTGGGATGGTTCGCTGAGATCCGCGGTCAGTCTTTACGAGCCGGCAAGTGGTCGCGTGCTCGAGATCTTAACGACTCAACCCGGCATGCAATTTTACTCAGGCAATTTTCTTGACGGCAGTTTTATGGGGAAAAATGGCTTTGCTTATCTGAAGTACGCGGGACTTTGTCTGGAGCCGCAGCACTTTCCCGACGCTCCGAATCATTCGAACTTTCCGTCAACTGTGCTGCGTCCGGGTGAAGAATATCGACAATCGACGGTGCTCCGGTTTTTAACCGCGGATTAGACGGATATGATCCTGATCTGGTTACTATTGCTGATCTCGTTTTGGGATTCGAGGGTTACGTTTGAGCGCAACCCAAACAACACCGCCACTCGCGAGTTTAAGTTCAAAAACATCGCCTCGCCCGCGAAAGACGACGCAGCCGCAAAAGCAAAACTGACGCTCATCGATGGCGAGTTGGACCAGGGCAGCGCCGAACTGGCGGCGCTCGTCGATGGACGTCTGCCGAGCGATGAAGACGAACCAGGCTCGAATGTTTATTTCCGCGCCGGCAGTTCAGGCGGACGATTTCGCATGGACCTCACGACACCCATCGACATCGCGCAAGTCAACACGTATTCGTGGCATCCAAACTCGCGTGGTCCACAGTTGTACAAACTCTACGCAGCCAACGGATCCGACGAGAAGTTTAATCCGGATCCGAAACGCGGCGTCGATCCGGCAACTTGTGGTTGGAAATTAATTGCGCTGGTAAGCACGCTGCCCGACCAGGGCGATGATGGCGGGCAGTACGCCGCGAGTGTAAGCAACGTAGGCAAGTATCGCTATCTACTCTTCGACTGCTACGTCACGGAGCTTTATGACAACTGGGGCAACACGTTCTACAGCGAGATTGATGTAATCCGCCAATAATCCGCGTCATCCGTGTTCACCTTCATACGCGCGAATCGCATCTTCATGACGTAACGTGAGCGCGATGTCATCAAGTCCTTCCAGCAGGCAATACCGCTGAAACTCACCGACAACAAACAAGATCGACAACCCCTGCGAATCCTCGACAGTCTGCCGCTCGAGATCGATCGTCAACTGGTAACCTTTGTGTTGCTGCGCGCGCCTCATGATCTCCGCCACTTGATCTTCAGTAAGCGCGATCGGCAGCATCCCATTCTTGAAGCAGTTGTTCGCGAAGATATCTGCAAACGACGGCGCAATAATCGCTCGAAACCCAAACTCGCCGAGCGCCCACGGCGCATGTTCACGCGACGACCCGCAACCGAAATTCTTTCCCGCCACCAGGATCGACGCACCCTGGTAGCGCGGCTCGTTCAAAACAAAAGACGGATCGGAACGCCAATCGTAAAACAGAAACTGCCCAAACCCGGTGCGCTCGATGCGTTTCAGAAACTGTTTCGGAATAATCTGATCCGTATCGACGTTCGCACGATCGAGCGGCGCCACCAACCCCGTATGTTTTTTAAAAGCGTGCATGCTATTTAAACGCGGATTATTTAAATTTCCAGTCACGGACGTCCGTAAAGTGACCCTTGATCGCCGCCGCGGCGGCCATCATCGGACTGACTAAATGCGTGCGGCCGCCGCGGCCCTGGCGACCCTCGAAGTTTCTATTACTCGTTGATGCGCAACGTTCGCCGGGCTGAAGTATGTCGGCGTTCATCCCCAGACACATCGAACATCCCGCTTCGCGCCACTCAAAACCCGCTTCGTGGAAAATGCGATCGAGCCCCTCGCGTTCCGCGGCCTTCTTCACATCCTGCGAACCCGGCACAACCAACGCACTGACTGACGCATTGATCCGGTAACCCTTCACCACACGCGCCGCCGCACGCAGATCTTCGAGTCGCGCATTCGTACACGAACCGATGAACGCGCGATCGATCGCGATCTCCTGAATGCTGGTGCGCGGTTTCAGTGCCATGTACTCGAGCGCGCGTTCCGCAGCCTGTCGATCCGCAGCGCTGCGTGCTTCAGCCGGATCCGGAACATAACCCGTGACCGGCACAACCATTCCCGGACTCGTGCCCCACGTCACAAACGGTTCGAGTCGCGCAGCGTCAATCTCAACCGTGCGATCGAACACCGCATCAGCGTCGCTGTGAAAAGTTTTCCAGCGACTTACTGCTTCACTTGACGGCGCGAATCGCCGCCCCTTCAGATACGCGAACGTCGTCTCATCGGGCGCGATCATGCCCGCGCGCGCGCCGGCTTCGATACTCATGTTGCACAACGTCATGCGGCCTTCCATCGAAAGCCCGCGCACGGCGTCGCCTGTGTATTCGATCGCGCAACCGGTCGCGCCATCAGTGCCAATCTTGCCGATGATTCCGAGCGCGAGATCTTTCGCCGTCACACCTTCGCCGAGCGCGCCGTTCGTCTGCACTTTCATAGTCAACGGCTTGTTCTGCGGCAGACACTGCGTCGCGAGCACGTGCTCGACTTCGCTCGTGCCGATACCAAATGCAAGAGCACCAAACGCACCGTGTGTGCTGGTGTGACTATCACCGCAAACAATCGTCATGCCGGGTTGAGTGAGACCTAGCTCTGGTCCAATGACGTGGACGATGCCCTGCTCGGGCGAGTGAATGTCGAAGAGTTGAATGCCAAACTCTTCGCAGTTGCGTCGCAATGTTTCGACTTGCTGCGCCGCGGTTGCATCAGCAATCGGGAGACGACGATCCGTAGTGGGGACGTTGTGATCGACAGTGCCGAAAGTGAGATCCGGGCGCCTTACTTTGCGGCCTGCCTGGCGCAAACCCTCAAACGCCTGCGGCGACGTCACCTCGTGAATGAGGTGCAGATCGATATAAAGGAGAGCCGGCTCGCCACGCGCTTCACGAACAACGTGCGCCTGCCAGAGTTTGTCGAATAGAGTACCCATACCGAATAAATAGGAGCAGGTGCAGTAGACAGGGGCAGGAGATCACCTCACCTGCGCCTGAAGTCTGCTCCTGCTCCTGATTCAGACAGCGTGATAAGCGTGACGCATGTCGGCAATCTCGGTGACCGCTTCGCAAATCACTTCGCCAAAGTCGCTCGTCGTAACAACATAACCGCCAGTGCCATGAGCGATGTCAGGCGTGCGATAACCGGCTTCGAGAACGTTCTCGATCGCGAGCTCGATGTTACTCGCGTCCTGTTCCATGCCGAACGAATGCCGCAACATCATCGCCGCTGACGCGATCGCACCGCAAGGATTGGCGCTGCCTTTGCCCGCGATGTCGGGCGCTGAGCCGTGCACCGGCTCATACAGCCCAACATCGCCGCCAATTGTCGCCGATGCGAGCATGCCGAGTGAACCGGTGATTACGGCAGCTTCGTCAGACAAAATATCACCGAACAAGTTCTCAGTTAACAACACGTCAAAGCGACGCGGATTAGTTATCAAATGCATCGCGCACGCGTCGACGTAAAGATGTTCGAGCGTGACATCGGGATAATACTGCGAGATGCGCGTCACCGTTTGTCGCCACAGTTGCGACGTCTCGAGCACGTTCGCTTTATCGACCGAAGTCACTTTACCGCGACGCTTGCGCGCGGCTTCGAACGCAACTCGCGCGATACGTTCAATCTCTTCGACCGAGTAACGCATCGTGTTGCGCGCGACATCGGAGTCGATGCCGCGCGGCTCACCGAAGTACAAACCACCGAGCAGCTCGCGCACGATGAGAATGTCAGTTCCGTAAGCGACTTCCGCGCGCACCGGAGAACAAGCCGCGATTGACGAGTATGCGATTGCTGGCCGCAGATTCGCATACCCGCCAAGCGCGCTTCGCAGCAACAACAGACCTGCTTCCGGCCGTTGATTTGGTGGAACGCGATCGAATTCGGG
>DATEWS010000654.1:0-9170 GCA_035257785.1 Pyrinomonadaceae bacterium | reverse complement strand
ATAAGCGACGAAATCACACGATCGAAGCCGTTGTCGATCGACTCTTGATTAAGACAGGCATTCGCGAGCGTCTGACTGATTCGATTCGAACGGCGTTGAAGTTGACTGGTGGCGCAGTGCTTATTTCGATTGTCGATGGCGAAGAGAAGCTTTACTCGGAGCGAATGGCCTGTGTGAACTGCGGCATCAACGTGCCGCCGCTCGAGCCGCGCTCATTCTCGTTCAACTCGGCTTACGGCGCCTGCAAACGTTGTCATGGTCTCGGCACGGTGATGGAGATCGACTCGCTGAAGTTAATTCCTGATCCGTGGCAGACTCCAGAGAGACTCGGCTACATGGGCTCTCAGGACAAACAGGGTTCAGCTTATTTGCGCAGCGCGCTGCTCGCGGTCTGCAAACACTTTAATGCCGACTCGAAAAAAGCGTTTGCAGATTTGCCGAAGGAAGTGCGCGACGGGTTTTTGAATGGCGTCAGTGGGAAGATCAATTTCAATCAAGGGCTCTATTCGTACCAGAGTGAATGGAAAGGCGCGCTGGGCTGGTTACAAGAGCGGTTGAGTGAAGCGCCCAACGAGAAAGTGCGTGTCGCGCTCGAAGAGCTTGTTTCACCTAGTGTTTGTAGCGAGTGTAACGGACGAAGACTGCGTTCCGATTCGTTATCGGTGCAGGTCGGTGGACGGGGAATCGCCGAATACACTTCGCTGCCGATCGAAGATGCTGTTGCTGCATTCGAGCAGGTGAGCCTTAATGCGCGTGAAGAACAGATTGCGGGTCCAATACTGCGCGAGATTAAGAATCGACTTCAGTTTTTACAAACGGTTGGGTTGGGTTATCTGACGCTCAACAGATCGTCGTCAACGCTATCGGGCGGCGAAGGTCAACGTATTCGACTCGCGACTCAGATCGGTTCGCAGTTGCGTGGCGTGCTGTACGTTCTTGACGAACCTTCCATCGGCCTTCATCCGCGAGACAATCAAAAACTTTTGGAGACGCTCGCTGCGTTGCGTGATCTCGGCAACACTGTGCTCGTCGTCGAACACGACGAGGAAACAATTCGGCGCGCGGATTACGTGGTGGATCTTGGACCAGGCGCCGGCGCACACGGCGGCGAGGTTGTCGCGGTCGGAACGGCGGCGGATGTCGCGGAAAACCCCGACTCAATTACCGGCCTTTACATTCGTGGCGCGAGAAAGATTGAGGTTCCGGCGGCAAGACGTGCGCCGAACGGGAAGTACCTGAGCATTACCGGCGCTTATGCGAACAATCTGAAAGAGATCGATGTCTCGTTTCCTCTCGGGTTGTTGACCGTCGTGACCGGCGTTTCCGGGTCGGGTAAGTCTACGCTCGTCGAAGACATTCTCTATTACGCGCTCGCGCAGCATCTCTACGGCTCGTCGACTGAGCCCGGTCCATACAAGACGATCGAAGGACTTGAACACGTCGACAAGGTCATCGAGATCGATCAATCGCCGATCGGTCGCACTCCACGATCGAATCCTGCAACTTACACGGGTCTCTTCACACCATTGCGCGAGCTCTATGCGATGTTGCCGGAGTCACGTGAACGTGGTTACAAGCCGGGCCGGTTTTCTTTCAATGTCAAAGGTGGGCGTTGTGAAGCGTGCGAAGGCGACGGTATGAAGCGCATTGAGATGAACTTCCTGCCTGATGTTTACGTGCTTTGTGACGTATGTCGCGGGGCGCGTTACAACCGCGAGACGATGGCGGTGAAGTACAAAGGCAAATCGATCGCGGATCTGCTGGATACGACAGTTGAAGAAGCATTGCCGCTCCTCGAAAATATCCCGCAGATAAATCAAAAGTTACAGACGTTGCTCGACGTTGGACTCGGCTACATCAAGTTGGGGCAGTCAGCAACGACACTCTCCGGCGGTGAAGCGCAACGCATCAAGCTCGCGAAGGAGCTCTCGAAACGCGCAACGGGTCGGACCATCTACATACTCGATGAACCAACCACCGGACTACATTTCGCAGACGTTCACAAATTGCTGGACGTGCTGCAACGTCTCGTCTCGCTCGGGAATACAGTGCTGGTCATCGAACACAATCTCGACGTAATCAAATCAGCCGACTACATCATCGATCTTGGACCAGAGGGTGGCGAACACGGCGGCCGTGTCGTTGCGGTCGGCACGCCCGAAGAAGTCGCACGCTCGCGCCGCTCCCACACCGGCCACGTCCTCCGTCCACTCTTGAACGGCCGGCTGTCTCGCAATGGCAACGGGCATAAGTAGCGCGTGCTATACTTTGACCACAGATTTCCGCGGATGAACACGGATCTTGCCATCAATTTACGACGACAACCTGAAGCCGCTCGAACTCGACAACGTCAAAACCTATCCGCTTGCCTCACGCAAGAGCAAAGTTAATCTACAGGATTTTGCGAAGCCGATCGGAGACGATGCTTCGCTCGCCGATTTCCTCGAGAGTTTGCCGAGGGTGTTGGCGGTGCAGTCGTTGCGCGATTTGGTTGAGCGAATGCAGCGCGCGCGCGAATTGAAGAAGCCAATCATTTGGGGCATTGGCGGTCATGTCATCAAGACTGGGCTCGCGCCGTTGATCATCGATCTCATGAAGCGCGGTTACGTGTCGGGCATCGCTGCAAACGGCTCAGTGCTGGTCCATGACTCGGAGATCGCGATGGTTGGTTCAACTTCCGAAGACGTTGACGCGACACTTTCCGAAGGCGAGTTTGGCGGCGCGGAGGAAACAGGCCAGCTACTCAACGGCGCCGCGCGTGATGGCGCGCGAGATCAGATCGGTTTGGGCGAGGCGGTCGGTCGCGCCCTCGTCGCACAGAATCCGAAGCATCGCGACTATTCACTGCTTTGTGCCACTTACGAGGCGAAGATTCCCTTCACCGCACACATCACGATCGGTGGTGACATCGCACACTTCCATCCCAGTCTTGATGGCGCCGCACTGGGCGCAACAACGCATACAGACTTTCGCTGTCTCGCAGAGTTAGTAAGACGCATGGATGGCGGTGGCGTGTATCTCAATGTCGGCTCGGCAGTCGTGCTGCCGGAAGTCTTTTTGAAATGCGTGACACTCGTGCGTAACCTGGGCCACCAGTTGTCAGACATCACTACGGCTAACTTTGATTTCATTCAGTCGTACCGGCCATTGACAAACGTCGTGCGACGCCCGACCGAGAACGGTGCCGGTCGCGGTTTCTCGATCACCGGCCATCACGAACTCACCATCCCCTTATTCGCAGCGCTACTCAGCCACAATCACGCTTGACCAAGCGCGCCTTCTCAAGCTATCCTGCTTTCTCTGAAATTGAAAACGGATTTCATTTTCGGAGAAAACAAAGAAGCTCTAACAAGTCTGCTCTTGCGGCATCAGCCTTCACGGGAAAGGTTTTGGTCATGCTTTCGATCTTTGCTCGCTCCTCTTTGGTCATCCTGTTCTCAGCGCTTCTGATTCCAGCCGTTCTCGGCCAAACATCAAAGAAAACTGTGTTGCGCGGTAAGATCGTTGACCCAAACCACGCCGGCATTCCCGGCGCCGACATTTGGGCGTCTGGCAGCGGAGTGCCCTCCTCGTCAGCCGTTACCGATCGTAATGGTGAGTTTTCTCTGACACTCGCACCCGGTGAGTACCAGGTGCGCGTGACGGCCGAAGGCTTCGCTGAGACAACTGAGACCGTAAGCGACGCCACTTCCCAACCACTCGAAATCGTTTTACCCGTGGCAGCATCCAGCGCGAGCGTGACGATCACTGACGCGTACGGCGTGAGCACTGTCAACAGCGCCACCAAAACACTGACGCCGTTGCGCGACATTCCGCAGTCAATCTCCGTCGTGACCAAAGAGCAGATTCGAGATCAATCGATGTCGAGTGTATCGGATGTTGTTACTTACGTTCCCGGCATTACGTCGCATCAGGGCGAGAATAATCGCGATCAGCTCGTTATCCGCGGCAACAGCACGAGCGCCGATTTCTTTCTCAATGGCGTGCGCGACGACGTGCAATACTATCGCGATCTCTACAACGTCGAGCGCGTCGAAGCTTTGAAAGGACCAAACTCAATGATGTTTGGTCGTGGCGGCGGCGGTGGTGTGATTAACCGCGTGACAAAAGAAGCGGGTTTCACTTCCCTGCGCGAAGTCACGTTGCAAGGCGGTTCGTTCGGCAACAAACGCTTCACGGCGGATTTCGATCAGCCACTCGGGAACAAGTTCGCATTCCGAGTCGATGGCGTTTATGAGAACTCCGGCAGTTTTCGTAATCAGATAGATCTCGAGCGATACGGAATCAACCCAACCGCAACGTTCATCGTTGGTCCAAAAACGGCAGTCAAACTTTCTTACGAATACTTTCACGATGGACGTGTCGCAGACCGCGGCATTCCATCGTTTCACGGACGACCTGTTGATGTTCCGATCGAGACCTTCTTCGGTGATCCAACGAACAGTCGAGTGCGCGCCGGCGTGAACCTTGCTTCTGCGAACATCGATCACCAGGCTGGCCGCTTCAACATCCATAACCGCACGATGTTTGGTGACTACGATCGGTTCTATCAAAACTACGTGCCAGGCGCTGTCACCGCGGACAAAGATCTCGTATCGATCTCGAGTTACAACAACGCCACGAAGCGAAATAATATTTTCAACCAAACTGATGTGACCTTCGCGGCTTCGACTGGACGAGTGCATCACAACTTTCTGGCCGGCACTGAATTCGGAAGACAGTTGACCGACAACTTCCGAAACACCGGATTTTTCAACAACAGCACGACAACGATTCTCGCGCCGTTATCTAATACAGTAATCAACACTCCGATCACGTATCGTCAAAGCGCGACCGACGCTGACAATCACATCCGTACAAATCTCGGCGCGACGTACGTTCAGGACCAGATCGAGATCAATCGTTACCTGCAAGTCGTGACCGGCGTGCGCTTCGACTATTTCGATTTGCAATTCCGTAACAATCGAACCGCGCAGGAGCTGCGACGGATCGATCGTCTGGTTTCGCCGCGTGCGGGCGTCATCGTCAAACCAGTTACAGCACTGTCAATCTACGCCAACTATGGCGTCGCTTACCTGCCGAGCTCCGGCGATCAGTTCTCGCAATTGACCACCATCACGCAACAGGTCAAACCCGAAAAGTTCAGCAACTACGAATTCGGAGCAAAGTGGGACATCCGTCGCAACTTGTCGTTAACCACCGCGCTTTACCGGCAAGACAGGACGAACACGAGGGCCACTGATCCAAACGACCCAACACGAATCTTACAAACCGGCAGCCAGCGAACGAACGGTTATGAACTGGGACTAAATGGTTTTGTGACGTCGAAGTGGAGCATCGCCGGCGGCTACGCGTATCAGGATGCGTTTATCAGCGGCGCCACGGTTTCAGCGATTAAAGGCGCGCAGGTCGCACTCGTGCCGCATCACAGCTTCTCATTGTGGAACAATTACAGAGTGCTGCCGAGACTCGCACTCGGGCTCGGAGTCATTCATCGTACAGACATGTTCGCTGCCGTCGATAACGCCGTCGTTCTGCCCGGCTACACACGAGCGGACGCAGCGGTGTTCTTTTCCATCACGGAGAAGTGGCGTCTTCAGGCGAATCTTCAAAACCTGTTTGACACGCACTACTACGTGAACGCGGATGGCAACAACAACATTTCGCCCGGCGCGCCGCGCGGGGCACGTGTGGCGCTGATCGCGAGGTTCTAGTAAACTTGCGCGCACCGATGGACGCTCAAAAACTGGAACACTTTCGTAGTCTTCTTATCAACCAATTACGTCAATACACGGAACAGATCCGCACCGATCAAGCGGCGGCACTGGAGCTTTACGACGACGGCGTCAAAGACAGCGTCGATCTTTCAGTGCAGGACCTGAACAAAGAAATTGCGCTGCGACTCGGCGAACGCAGTTCACAGGTCGTGGCTGATATCGATCAGGCTCTCTTGCGGATTAAAGAAGGACGCTACGGCATCTGTGCCCGCTGCAGTCAACCTATCGACGAGCGGCGTCTTGAAGCCCTGCCCACCGCACGTTACGACGCTGCCTGCCAGGCGGCGATTGAAAGCGCCAATGGCGAAGAAGATTTTTCAACGCTTTAGTCAAGCCTTCGGATGGGCCTTGTCGTAGACCTCGATCAACTTCTCCATCGAAACGTGAGTGTAGACCTGCGTGGTTGAGAGCCGCGCATGGCCCAACAGTTCCTGAATGTCGCGGAGGTCTGCGCCGCTGTCGAGCAGGTGCGTAGCGAATGAATGTCGCAACGCGTGTGGGCTGATGTTGTGCATGCCGGCACAGAGTCGAATGTACTTATCAACCATGCGCCCGACTGAACGCGTGGTGATCCTGGTTCCCTGGTAGTTCAAGAAGAGCGCTTCCTCGTCGCGTCTTGAAATCGCAGCGTTGCACAGAAATTTGTCGCGTACCTCGAGATACTTTCGAATCGCAACGCCTGCGGGCTCACCGAACGGTACGATCCGTTGTTTTCTTCGCTTTCCCGTCACGCGCACAAGCTGATTACTGAAATCGACATCAGCGAGATTGAGCGTCGTCAATTCCGCGACGCGCACGCCGGTCGCGTACATCAACTCGAGCATTGCGCGATCTCGTTTTCCCAGGTCAATTTCCGGATCGGGCGATTCGATAAACCGGATCGCTTCGTCGATCGAGAGATGCTTCGGAAGTTTCTTCTCCTGGCGCGGAGTCGACACGAGCTTGGCGGGATTCAGTTCCAACATTCCTTCGCGCACCAGAAACTGAAAGAAGGTGCGCAAGGCTGCGAGCTTGCGCGCGATCGACGCTTTCTTCTTTTGCGCTGAGTGCAGTGATGCGAGCCACTCGCGAATAGTGAGATGGTCTATCGCGGAGATCTCAGGCAGTGCTCGCTTTCCGTTTTTTATCGGAGCGAGAAAATCGAGAAACTGTTCGAGGTCGCTGGCGTAATTGCGTAAGGTGTGTGAGCTGACGTTGCGTTCGTAACGCAGGTGTTCGAAAAATTGCTCGATTAGCTTTTCCATTCGTCACTACCAATCGGCTGCGGCGGCAGGCTTCGGAGCATAATAACCTTTCCGCGAACGCACGCGAACATCATTTCGTGATTTCACACGCAAGTCGAGATTGTGCAGACGACCATCACGATGTTCGGCGCTCGGGTAGTAACTCAAAACATATTGCTGCGATAGATCGGCAGCGATTTGATCGAAAGCGAGGTCGAGTTGATCGGTGGTCTTCGGAAGATAAACGGCGCCGCCTGTTTGTCCAGTCAACTGTTCCATACGTCGTTCAGCGGCGAGCGCGCGCAGGTTTGCGCCTTCATACAACCCGGTTTGGACCACGTAAATCTGGCAATCGTCAGCGAGCACATGTTGCACAACAAAATCAAAGTCGTTGTGACGACTCGTGGTTTCAATCCCGTCCGACACGATCACTAAAACTCGACGACCTGAATATGGTCGCAAATAATTCGCGGCGTCGATGATCGCATCGAAAAGTGACGTCCCACCCTCCGGTCGTCCAAACGACGCGATCGTCTGTTCGAGACGGAGCACGTCGTTCGTCAGCGGTTGGGCCAGTCGACTATCAGTCTCGATCGAGTAGATCGCAGCTTCGTCTTGCTTTCGCATCACCTTTCGAAAGAAGCGAATGGCTGCCTGTTTTTCAAACTCGCGCGCAGCGTCGAGACTGCCGCTGTTATCAAACAACATCGCGAGCCGCACGCTCGTTTCCGAACGCGTCAAGTCACTGAGCGGCCGCAACTCACCATCCACGCGCAGCTCGAAGTCCTCGACTTTTAAGTTGACTATCGCATTGCCGCGCTTATCAACCACCGAAGCTGGAATCGGCACGAGGTTCGAACTGATGCGAACGACGTCATCTTCTTCGACGTCGTCACCCGATGTCTTTGCAGTAGTAGTGGAACCGCCGCCCGGCCTGCTTGGATCGTTCATCGGCCGTGGCGCGGGTTTGGGAGTTTTCCCGTCGCGCTGTCTTCCGGATTGGCCGCGTGCAAGCGAGGCCGTGCAAACACAACAGAGTCCGGCGACAATCACGAGAACCAAAACGCGGTTCAACCAGCGTGCGCCAGCTCTTGTCTTTGGTGATTTTGCTCGAGCCACTCTGCCCATTCTTTCAAGGCTAATTCGACTTGCAACTGCCTGCGTTCCCGTTTTTTACGTACTTTGCGCCGCGCCGGTTCTGGAAGCGGAGGTAAGAGCGCGAAAGTGATGTTTACCGGCTGAAAGTTTTTTGCATCTGCATGCGAAACGTAATGTGCCAGCGCTCCCGTGGCGCTGCGGGCCGGGGCTTCGAGTAACTCGGCGCCCGAAGCGAGCCGCGCTGCATTAATACCTGCGAGCCAGCCCATTGCTACCGATTCAACGTAACCTTCGACTCCCGTGATCTGCCCGGCAAAAAACAGGTTAGGACGCTCGCGCATCTGCATCGTCGCCTGGAGCACGCGCGGTGAACAGATATACGTGTTGCGATGGATCTGGCCAAACTGAAGAAACTCCGCGTTCTGCAATCCGGGAATGAGTCGCAACACTCGCGCCTGTTCGCCGTAGCGTAGATGATTCTGGAAGCCTACCAGGCTGTATGCGTCCGCCATTAAATTTTCCTGCCGCAACTGCACCGCAGCGTAAGGCTCGCGCCCCGTGCGCGGATGGCGCAGTCCGACCGGCTTCATCGGGCCAAAACGAAGCGTATCAACGCCGCGCCGCGCCAGTTCCTCGATCGGCAGACACGCCTCAAACCAGCGCGTCTCTTCAAAACGCTGGAGCGGGACACTCTTCGCCTCGAGCAGTGCCGCATAAAAACGCGCGTATTCTTCGTCGTCAAACGGGCAGTTGAGGTAATCATCACCGCCTTTGTCATAACGAGCGGCACGAAAAGCTATGCTTGTGTCGATCGAATCAGCGGCGACTATTGGTGCGATCGCGTCGTAGAAATACATCTGATCGCTGCCCGTTAACTTCATGATCTCGGCAGTTAGCGCGTCTGAAGATAACGGCCCAGTGGCGACGATCGTGATCTGGTCTTCGGGGATGCTCGTGACTTCCTCGCGGAGCAAACGTATGCGAGGTTCATTCTCGATGCGCTGCGTGATCAACGCCGCAAACTTCTCTCGATCGACGGCGAGGGCCGCGCCCGCCGGAACGCGCGTTTCGG
>DATEWS010000653.1:0-10660 GCA_035257785.1 Pyrinomonadaceae bacterium | reverse complement strand
AAAGATCGCGCGCCCAAACCGCGTGATAGCCACTCTCACCACCGTTCCACGGCGTCGAAGGCGACGCGATCACAGCGCCGCGATATGTCTTATCTTCGAGTCCCTTCAAAACCATCGCCGCCATGTTGAACTGCTGCTGATGTTTCTCGACGCGCGGCAAGGTTGCGACGTATTGTTCCCAACCTGCTTCGTACTCGCGTTTGACTGCCTCGAACCCGCGGGCCAGCGAAGCGCGCGCGGTTGCCCTGGCTTGTTCGCTGGTGTCAGCAAACCCGAGCGCGTAGGTGCATTGCCTCTGCGTCACTTTCGCGTCATCGCAAGTCGAGACCAGTGCGGCGTTATCGTTCGGCAAAGGATCGAGAAGAACGTGCAACTGCGCGTCCGTTTGCGTCTCGAAGTCCACACGAATTAACACGGAGCTGCGCTGCGGATCGGTCACGTAAGTCTTCGTGATCGTGTAAGCGCCAGTCTTTGCGCGATTGATTTGCCGGAAAGTCAGGGAGTTCGGGTTCGGGAGCTCCAGTTGATGGAGTGTGTCGTCAGCTTCGTTTTCGATCTCGGCGCCGGTCGCAATTTGAAACTGAAGAGTCTTTGTCCTGGGTCGATCGACCGTTGGATAGAACACTTCCGTCATCACACCGTTGGCAAGTGTGAACCAGACTTTAGACGTGAGTGTCGTCGAGGTACCAAAACCATTCTTCGCCGCTGTGTGCCGGGCGACGATACTCTTCGGAATGATCCGGTATCCCCACGCCTCCAACGACAGCGACTCATTCCGAACCGATCCCGAAAACGGCCGGCTGGAGAGATTGATTGCTACCAGCACCTCTTCATTTCCGGCACGTCGAACAAAACTCACAACGCGCGCTTCATCCGAGTTCCGCACCCACTCGAGCGTCCCTCGCCGCAACGCCACACGCTCACGCCTCAGACGCATCATCTCCTTATAAAACTTCGGAAACTCCGGGCGTCGCTCAGCGATGGGCCAGAAGATCGGCAACTTCTCAAACAGAGCGGGCGCACCCGACTCGGTCGTGTCACCGACCTCCATCCCGTTGTAGATCATCGGCACGCCATCGAGCGTAAACACAAACGCCGAGGCCGCGAGTGCCGCCGGTTCACCAAAGCGCGCAATCGCACGGCGCTCATCGTGATTGTCAGAGAAACGCATATGCAGTGCGCCCCTGGGCCACGACTTTACTTCCTTCTCCCACTCATCACGCAGATCCGAAGCGCGGCCACGACCTTGCAACACATTCGTTAACGCGGTGTGCAACGGCCACGAGTAGTCGAGATCGAACGCCTTGACTTGCAACTCGGGTTTGTGTGCTTCAGCCAGCATCACGATGTCAGGCTTGATCTGTTCCAGCTCACGCCGCGCGTTTTCCCAGAAGTCAGTCGGCACTTCACCCGCGACGTCACAACGAAATCCGTCGAGATCAAACTCACGAATCCAGTACTTGAGCATGTCCGTCATGTAGCGACGCAGTTGCTGATTGTCGTAGTTGAGCGCGGCGATGTCGTACCAGTCATGCGGGTAAGTGATGTTTCCCTGCGCGTCGCGCTTGTAGTACTCCGGATGCTTCATCAACACGCTGTCCCACGACGTGTGATTTGCGACGATATCGATGATCACTTTCATCCCGCGCACATGTGCTTCGCGAATGAGTCGCTTGAGATCATCAGCAGTGCCGTAGTCAGGATTGATCGCGTAGTAGTCGCGCACAGCGTACGGACTGCCAATCGTTCCCTTTTTCTTCTCCTGACCGATCGGATGAATCGGCATCAACCAAAGAATCGTGACTCCCAGATCCTTGAGTTCATCCAACTTCGCTGTAATCGCGTTCAGGTTTCCGTGCTGCGAAAACGCGCGCGGATAGATTTCATAGATCACACCATCACGAACCCAGTCGCGCACCAGCCGGGCCTGCTGCGCAAAGGCACTCGAGACCACGCACAGCCCAAGCACAAATACGCCAATAATCCGCCTAATCCGCGTCATGAACATCTTTCACTCCCAACACAGTCGCGGCCGCAATGAGCAAACTGATCCCACCCAACACCACGGCATTCCTCGGATCTCCACTCAGCACGTTATTAAAGATATTCGGCACAATGAGCGACATCACGATCTGCGGAATCACGATGAACAGATTGAACACACCCATGTAGACACCCATTCGCGCCGGCGGCACCGCAGTCGACAACATCACATACGGCATCGAAAGAATCGAAGCCCACGCAATGCCAACACCCGCCATGCTCGCGAACAGCATCCATTTGCTACCTATGAAGTAAACCGAGATCAATCCGATGCCGCCGCACAATAACGCGATCATGTGTACCGTCTTGCGACTCGTTGCCTTCGCGAGCGACGGCAGGAGAAACGCGATGACAAAGCAGACCACGTTGTAGACAGCGAAACAGAGCCCGCCCCATTCCGTGCCTGCTGCAAACAACGGGGACTTTTCGTCAGGCGCAAGAAAGACGTGACGCGCGACTGCGATTCCAAAAAACTGCCACATGCAAGGCAGCGCAAACCAGGTAAAGAACTGGACCACCGCGAGTTGCTTCATCGTCGCCGGCATTTCTGCGAGTGACGAAGCAATCTCTGCAAAACCTGCCAGGCAACCACGCTTCTCGCGTCGCATGCGCTGAAACGCTTCCATGTCTTCAGGCGGATACTCCCTGGTAGTGGCCACGGTCCAAACAACTGCGACGAGAAAAACGATCGCGCCGATCTTGAACGAGTAATCAACCGAAAGCGGAATGCCGCTCGCCATCACGCCGATCACGCCCATCGTCGAAAACAGGTAAGGCAACGCATTCGCGAGTGTCTGGCCGATGCCGATGAAAAAACTCTGCATCACGAAACCAAGTGTGCGTTGTTCGTCCGGCAACTTGTCGGCAACGAACGCGCGAAACGGTTCCATTGTTATGTTGATGCTGGCATCGAGTATCCAGAGTAGTCCGGCCGCCATCCACACGGCCGAAGAGTCAGGCATGATGAAGAGCGCGATGCTGGCGAGAATCGCACCGGTGAGAAAGTAAGGACGGCGACGGCCCAGGCGGTTCCAGGTGCGATCGCTCATCGAGCCGATGATTGGTTGAATGAGCAGACCCGTTATTGGACCGGCGAGCCAGAGATACGGAAGCGAGCTTTCTTCGGCGTGCAGGTACTTGTAGATGGGGCTCATGTTTGCGAGCTGCAACCCCCAGCCAAACTGAATCCCGAGAAATCCGAAACTCATGTTCCAGATCTGCCAGAAGCTCAAGCGTGGTTTGTTCATAAGAGCTGTCCTTTATCCACAGATTACACAGATTGAGTTATTGAATCTGTGGATTACCTGCTGACGAAAATGGCGACTGAACGCTTCGGTAGACTGACGCGTAACTTGCCGTCACGCACCGCAACGTCTCCGACGACACCGAGCCGGTCGTGCATGAGTTCGCCATCTTTCAAACCGGCGCGAATAACATCGAATTCAAATTGTGCTGCGTTGTTGTCGTTGTTGAAGACGACGACGACACGACCGTTGCGAAGCGTTCGCGCATACGCATACTGCTGCTCGGCAACGTAGAGATTGACGAGGGCGCCGAGCTGCAATGGCTCAAGCTCGCGTCGCAAGGCTATGAGTCGTTTGATAAATTCAAAAAGGTCCTGCTCGTCTTTAGTGCGGCCTTCCGCAGTGAAAGCGTTCCGCTTGTCGCCCGGAAATCCACCGGGAAAATCACCGCGCGTAGTCGGCTCGTCCGGACCTTCCATCGCGATCTCGTCGCCGTAGTAAAGTTGCGGCACACCACGCGTCGTTAAGACAAACGCGTTTGCGAGCTTGAGACCGGCGATCGTCGCGCCTTTCTCGCTCATGAAGCGGCCATCGTCGTGACCGCCGAGAAGTGTGACGAGAATTTCGGAGTTGGTGTAGAGATAATCCTTCGCGAGTGTCTTCGGAATCTCATCGATCGGTTTGCCCTCGGCGAACGCGTGTCGAATCGGATAGAAGAGCGGGAAGTCGAGCAGCGAATCGAGACCTGAATTAATTCCGTCAAAACGGACGCGGCCGCCCTGGAAGAACGAGGTATGGACCACGTCGCCGTCCTTCACCTCACCGACCACTTTGAAGTTCGGAAACTCACGTTTGATCGCGCTGGTCCACTCGCTCCAGAACTTGTTTGGCACGTACTGCCACGTGTCCATGCGTATACCGTCGATGCCTGTCGTGCCGATCCACCACAACGTGTTTTGAATCAGGTAGCGCGCGACTTCCGGATCGTTTTGATTGAGATCGGGAAGAAAGTCGAGAAACCAGCCCTCCATCGTTTCGCGTTTCAACGACTCAACCGCGCGCGGATCGTGCAGCACCCAGGTCTGAAAAGAGTTTTTCAGATGACGGTCTTTGGTGCCATTGAACCAGGTGGGTGTTGGCGGATCGTCAACCCACGGATGATATGGACCAGTGTGGTTCATCACCTGGTCCTGAATGATCTTGATGCCCGATCGGTGCGCGGCTTCGACTAAACGGATTAATGTGTTGCGTCCGCCGAAGTGTTCCTCAATCGCATAGAAGTCCTGCGGATTGTAGCCGTGAAATCCGGTGCTCGGCTTCTCTTCTTTCAGCTCGATCTGGTTGAGTCGATCGTAATTGTCGTACCAAGGCGTGAGCCAGATCGCCGTGATGCCGAGCTCTTTTAGATAGGGCAAGTGGGCGATCACGCCCTGGAGATCGCCGCCGTGATAATAAAACTTGTTCGTCCGGTCGTAGAGACCGCTCGACCGTCGCGGATCGTTGTTTGAACGATCGCCGTCCGCGAAACGATCGATCATGATCAGGTAAATCACATCCGCAGGCGAGAACCCCTGGTAATACCCTTCGCGAATCCGTGGTCCAGTCACTTCAAACGGCGCCTGCGCAGAGCCCTTCGGAGTAGTGACGGTGATCGTTCGCTCTCCTGCTGATGTAATAAAGACGTCGACGAAAATGTACGTGCCGCGCTCGCTTATCTTTGGCGCACCAACGCGCAGACCCGGAATTTCCACGCGAGCGCCTTGCAAATTTCGCCCGCGGATCAGCAACCGCACAGGGTTAAGAGAACACCCAACCCACCAGGTCGGCGGATCGACCTTTACGATCTCCGGCGCCTGCGCCGCCACAGTAAAAGCCAGACACAGATTTACACAGAAAAGACTTAAGATCGGTTTTATCATCCGTGTCATCCGTGGCTAACTCCTGCCGTAGAGTTTGGACAGTTGCTTGAGTCGCGCGGCCAACGCATCACTCAACACACCCGACTCATATCGCCACGCCCAATTTCCTTCCGTACTGTTCGGAAGATTCATGCGCGCCTCCGTTCCCAGTCCCAGAACATCCTGCAACGGAACAACTGCCGTGTTCGCAACCGAAGCCAGCACGCCGCGAATGAAGTCCCAATGAATCTCTTCACCTTTCGTATTCAGATAGTTGAGACAAAACGTTCGCTCGAATTCGATCTGTTCCGCCGTTCGCGTCGAACCTTCACCAGCCACACTCTGAAACCATCCGACAGTGGTGTCGTTGTCGTGCGTGCCTGTGTAAGCGACGACGTTCGGCACGTAGTTGTGCGGCAGGTCGATGTTCTTCGAGTCGCTGCCGAACCCAAACTGAAGGATGCGCATGCCGGGAAAGCCAAAATCCTCGCGCAACGCAACAACATCAGGAGTGATCACGCCGAGATCCTCGGCGATGATCGGTAACTCACCGAGCGTCTTGCGAATCGCAGTGAACAGTTCCCTACCCGGAGCTTCGACCCATTGACCGCGTTCGGCAGTCTTGTCGCCGCCCGGAATCTCCCAGCACGCCGCGAAGCCACGAAAGTGATCGACACGCGCGATATCAACTGTGGTGAACGTCGCGCGCACGCGTTCGATCCACCACTTGAAACCATCGGCGAGCATGCGCTGCCAGTCGTAAAGTGGATTTCCCCAGAGTTGTCCGGTACTGCTGAAGTAATCAGGCGGCACTCCCGCGACCACGACCGGTTTGCCGTTTTTATCCAGCTTGAACTGTTCGGGGTTGGTCCAAACGTCGGCGGAATCCTGGGCCACGAAAATCGGCAAGTCGCCGACGACTTTGATGCCGCGCTCGTTGGCGTAACTCTTCAGCGCAAACCACTGGCGAAAGAAGAGAAACTGGTAAAACATGTGCGCTTCAACTTCTTCTCTCAGTTGCTCGCGCGCGCGTTCGACAGCCGCCGGCGTGCGACGCACGAGCGCCGGTTCCCATTCATTCCACGCGACGCCGTTGTGCGCATCTTTCAACGCGCGGAAGAGCGCGTAATCTTCGAGCCAGTGAGCGTGCTGTTGCGCGAACGTTTCGAAAGCGCTGCGCAGAGTGGTGCTGGTCGTCTTTGTGTAACGCACGTAAGCGCGGCGCAGGAGTTGTTCTTTGAGCTGGTGTGCGGCCCCGAAGTCGACTTTGCTACTGATAACTGGCGACGGCGGAGCGGAGTCAAGCAATCCCTCTTCAACTAACAGCTCCGGGCTGACGAGCAATGTATTGCCGGCAAAAGCGGAGTAACACGCATATGGTGAGTCGCCGTAGCCGGTTGGACCAAGCGGCAACACTTGCCACAGACTTTGCGCGGCTGTGACGAGAAAATCGATAAACGCGTACGCTTCCGGACCGAGGTCGCCGATCGCGTAAGGACCCGGAAACGACGTCGGATGTAATAGCACGCCGCTTGTTCTTTGGACTGGATTATCCGTCGTCATCTACTGAACACCGAACACCATCACCATCTGCGGTGCAAGATTGAGATTCGCTACTCCATGGACAACGCGAGCGCTCGTCACTGGTCCAAACAGCGACGTCAACACCACGCCATTTCGCACGCCAATCGAACCAACCGGAACACGGATGATTTTGGTCTTATTTTCTCGATTGAACGCCACAATAATCGTCTGCTTCCCCAGCTGGCGCGCAAATACATAAGTCTCATCATCAGAAAAGAGATCGATCAACTTGCCCGATCGCAGTGCCGGATAATCATGTCGCATTGCGATCCACGCTCGCGTCCAGTCAAACATCCGCCGTTCTTTTTCGTTGCGCCCTTCGAATGTGAACGCGCGGCTCGGAAAATCGCGGCGATTATCAGGATCCTCTTTTCCCTCCATCGCGATCTCCTCGCCCGCGTAAAGCTGAGGAGTACCGCGCACGCTCAACACGAACGCAACGTGCATCATCGCGCCCGCAGTTGTCGCTCCTTCGAGCGACATGAACCGCGTCGTATCGTGATTGTTCGCAAGCAAAGTGACTTTCGATGGATCGGGATAGAGCGCGTCATACTTTAACTGGTGCGACAGAGAGCGCATTGGCGCCTTGTTCGTAAACGCCAGCAGCGACGCGTTCCACAGCGCAAAATCGAAAACAGAATCAAGCTTCGTGTCGATGCCGTCCCAACCCGTGCGACCGCCGATGAAGAACGCCGTCTGCGCGGCGTCGCGCTCGAACACTTCGCCAACCATCCACAGCTTCGGATACTGGCGGTGCAGCGCGTTCGACAGATCTCGGATAAAGCCACGCGGCATGTACTGGATCGTGTCCTGGCGGATGCCGTCGATGCCGGTCATGCCAACCCACCACAACGAATTTTGAATCTCGTAACGCGCGACTTCGGGCTCGTCCTGGTTCATGTCGGGAAGGTCGTCGCTGAACCAGCCGTCGAGCGTGTTGCGAACGTCTTCATTGTTCGAGTGTGGTGAGAGCAACGCACTGTTGCGAAACTTGTTGAGCTGGTGTTGTGCGAGGGTGCCGTGAAACCAAGTACTCAGCGGTGGATCTCTGACCCACGG
The DNA here is from genome assembly GCA_035257785.1 of Pyrinomonadaceae bacterium. Lineage (GTDB taxonomy): Bacteria > Acidobacteriota > Blastocatellia > Pyrinomonadales > Pyrinomonadaceae > PSRF01. Next base: position 2,832 of record DATEWS010000653.1, on the reverse strand, counting down.
ATGCTGCGAGCCGACGTGGTTCGCCACCTGGTCCTGAATGACCTTAATACCGATGGCGTGAGCTTTTTGGACCAGCTCGCGCACGGTTGCGAGATCGCCGAAACGATCTTCGACGGCGTAGTAATCGATCGCGTGATAGCCGTGATAGTAAGTGTTTGGGCACCATGGTTTATCGCAACGGTTCACGCCGTTCGAGTTGTCGTACCACGGTGTTAACCAGAGCGCGGTGACGCCGAGTTCTTTTAGGTAGGGCAAGTGGTTGATCACGCCGCGCAGATCGCCGCCGTGAAAGCTGCGCGGATTGTTGCGATCGTTTGCTTCCGGTGGAGAATCCTTGGGAGCGTTGTTGGAGGTATCACCGTCGGCGAAGCGATCGGTCATGATCAGGTAGATCACGTCGTCGGTCGTGATGCCCTGGAAATTGGTTTGCGCGTCGAGAGGTGGAATGAGGGTGAAGGAAAACATTGTGCTCCCACTCGCATTCTCGACAAGGAGGGGATACGTGCCTGCGCGTAGTGAAGGACTGATCTCGACGTTGGCGAAAAGATACGAACCTTTCTCGTTAACTGAGACTTCGGAGACGCGCAGTTCCGGATTCAAAGAGCGTACCTTCGCGCCTTTGAGGTTAGTGCCACGAATGAGCAGACGAACGGGATTAATCGTGTGCCTCGTCCACCACGATGGTGGATCCACTTTTGTGACCGTGGGCGTTTGGGCATACGTAGCCACAAAAAAGCACAAAAGGCACAAAAAAATTAAAGAACACCTTTTGTGCTTTTTGTGCCTTTTTGTGGCCATTAGTCTCTTGGTGTGCGGGGCTTGGCGCTGTCGCCGGAAGCCGCCGTCGGTAACGGCGGCAAAGTCTCACCGTCTTTCAATTGCACTCCCATCGGCGTTGCGTCGTGCCGGTTACCCTCGTCTAACCTCTTGAACTCCGCCAGCTCGCGGTCCGCTTCGTCCTTCTTCTTCAACCGCGAGTAAGCGAGAAACAACTGGTAATGCACCCCCGGATCTTTCGCGTTCAGTTCAACTCCACGCGTCAGCAGCGGCACCGCTTCCTCGTATCGCCGCAACTTCACGAGCAACCGCCCGAGGTCGTGATACGAAGGAAACATTTTCGGCTCGAGCTCGATCGCGCGCCGTAACAAACGCTCCGCTTCGACATTCTCGCCGCGCTGGCTCGCAATGTAACCAAGATTCGCAATCGCATCCGGATTATCCGGCTGCAACTTCAACGCTTTTTGAAACGCCGCGACCGCCTGGTCATACTGCCCTGCGGCGCGCCCCGTGTAACCGAGCAGGAAATAGAGATTCGCGTTGTCTGGATAACGTTCGAGCGCCTTCGTGAACACTTCACGCGCTTGCTCGTAACGCTGCCCACGAACATTCGCGACACCGAGTCGCAAAAAATAGACCAGTTGGCCCTGCGACTGTTCAAGCGCCTTTTCATAAAACGGAATCGACTTCTCCGCGAGTTGTCTCTTCAACAACTCTTCACCGATCATGAAGTTGACTTCCGGAAATACGGGCCGCAGTTCGAGTGCCCTGGTCCAATACGCTAACGCTGCTTTGCTGTCGTCCTGTGCGGACGCGATCAAACCGAGACGGTAGTAAGGCTCAGCTTCAGCGGGTTTCAGTGCTGACGCGGAGGATATAGCCTGTTGCGCTTCAGTTAATCGATCCAGGTTATAGAGCGATATTCCGAGGTTATAGAGCACTTCGTAAGTTTGCGGCCGCAATTCGTTCGTGCGCTGAAACAGGCGCACCGCTTCCGCGTACTTTTGCGCTTGAGCTAGTCGTAGCCCGAGCGTAAAAAGCATTCTCGGATCCTGGCCGGCCGCTTTTTCCAAAAGAGGGACCGCCCGATCGTAGTCTCCACGCGCCGCGTACAAAGCACCGAGATTGAAGATCGCTCCCTCGTGTTTGGGATCAATCTTCAGCACCTGTTCAAACTTCGCAATCGCCTCGTCACTACGATTGCTTCGTGCCAGCAAGACGCCGAGATTCGACAACGCACTCACGAGCCCCGGTTTCAAACGCAACGCTGCGCCATATTCTTTTTCCGCCTCCGCAGTTTGACCACGCTGATCGAGAATCACACCCAACAAACTATGCGCTTCAGCATTTCGCGGGTGCGCCGTGAGGATCTTGCGCGTCGCTGCTTCTGCTTCCTCGAGACGCCCCGCCTGCACGAGCGCCCCCGCATCGCTCAATAGCGTATCGACATTCGAAGGACGTTGCTGCGCACCCAAAGCAGTGAGCGCGAGCGAGAGCACAAGAAGACAGCGAAGTAAAACCATTCCGTAATTCTAGAACAAACGGGAGGTTCTCTGCGGCTCTCTGCGTGTCTCTGCGGTTTCTGCGTTAAAAAGATCATTTAAAACGCAGAGACCGCAGAGATGCGCGGAGAGCCGCAGAGGATCTTAGAAGATTAGCTTGAGGGAGAACTCCATCTGCCGGCGCCGCTGCTCACTGATGTCGCGCCCAAATTCGCCTGGGTTATTGAAATCAGCCTTCGGCGAAGAACGGTTCACGCGATTCAGCACGTTGTAAGCGGAGAACCGGAACTGCACATTGAACGCCTCGCTGATCGCGGGGACCGGGAAGTTCTTGAAGAACGACGCATCCCAGTAAAACTGTGGCCGCCCACGGAAAACATTACGACCCAGCGTACCAATGTTGGGGAAGTTATTCCGATTCGTGCCCTCAGCATTGACCGGCGGATCCCCCGCGAAAATTCTCGTTGTTGAACATCGAAATGCGGCGCGATTAAGTTCGAGTCCCTGATCTCTTTGGGCCTGAGAGGGATTCGGATCCCCGATCAAATCGACG